>JBOGUK010000023.1:0-6197 GCA_050695915.1 Anaerolineales bacterium | reverse complement strand
GTCCCTGGTACCTGCTTGCCTGGCGAATCGAGTGTGGCCTGAAAGAAGGTCTCGACCCAACGGCCGCCCTCCATTCCGCATTCTCCAAATCCGCGGACTGGGAGCGCCGGGTCTACCTCCGCGCCTTCCAGCAGGAAGAACCCGTCCTCGCCCTTCCCAATCTGACCACGCGCCAAAAAGAAGCCCTCATCGCGCTGCGCTATGCCGGCGCTTGCTCCCTTAAGCAGCTCTACGGCATCCTCGCCCAGGATCGCTCCAACACCCGCCGCCGCCTCGACTTCCTCGTCGAAAAAGGCTACGCCGTCAAATACTTCGGCCCCGATGGCGTTTATTACCTCGCCATCTACTCTCCACTCGGGTCCGAAACCAGAACAGGGGTCGTCGAACTCATGCAGGCCTTCAAGCAACATCTCCTTACTGGACAAGACCCTCAGCCACCGGGGGTGAGGGGCGCAACCTCATCTACCCGACCTACCTCAACTACAACGTCTACAACACCTACAACATCTACAGCGCCCACAAAAGCTACACTTCCTACAACTGCTCCAAGCGGACCAAGATGTACAAGGCCTACAAATCCTGGCCACCGTCCGCGCCCACCATAGCAATGCCCCATCCGTCTGCGAAGCGCAACACCTGATCGCGAAACCAAAAGCGTGGAGAATCGTCACTGGGCGTCAGCCCAGTAAATTTCTCCCTAATGTGTTGCGAAGCAACACAGGCGTGCGACGCGCGCAAGATGCGATCTGGAGAATCGTGCTGGGCGCAGCCCAGTAGATTTCTCCCTCGCGTTGCGAAGCAACGCACTAATGCACGTGCCCTGATTCGCCAGAGGGTCCAAGAAACTCACGGGCCCAGGCTAACGGTTCGATGCGGAGGACGAGAGCGGCGGCGATGGTACTGGTGAGCGGGACGGCGGCGATCAGACCCAGAGAGCCGACCAGGGCGCGGACGATCTCTTCGGCGATGAAGGCGAAGTTGACCAAATAGGATAGCTGCCGCGAGCCAACGAGAACATGAGGAACAGCGGCAGCGAAGCGCCGGCATAGGCCAGGACGAGGGTGTTCACGGTGGCGGCCACGTGATCCTGGCCGATGCGCATGGCGGAGCGATACAGGTCGCGGAATGCAAGTGAAGGATTTGCCTGGTGCAGTTCAACGACGGCCGAAGATTGCGTGGTGACCAAATCGTCCATGACTCCCAGCGCGCCGATGATCATGCCGCCGATGAGGAGACCGCGCAGGTTGATGCCCATCTGCATGAACTGCATCAGGAACATGGCGTTCTCGTCGCCGTGCCGTTCAAGCGCGCGAGAGTCACAAAGACGCTGGAGAGGATGCCAGTGAGCAGCAGCGATGAAACCATGCCGAGCACGGCGGCGTGCGTTTTGATACTCCAGCCATAGGTGAGGTAAAGCATGACGCCGAGCAGATGGCGGAGCCGATGATGCTGACGAGCAGCGCATCTTCGCCGGCCAGGATGTGGGGAATGATGTATCCAATGATGACAAGCAGACTGAAGGCCAAACTCAACAGGGAACGCAATCCCTTCCAGCGGCTGATGACGAGGATGGCGAGCGCGAAGGCGAGCACCAGAATCAGCAGCGGCGTGCTGCGCACGAAATCGGAAAAGTAAACGTTGACCCCGGCATCCGGCGTTTCGCTGACGGTGACCAGGATCAGGTCGCCGGGGGCGAGGCGGTACTCGTCAGAACGCAATTGGCGTCTGCCGAAATCGATTTCGGCGACGAGGCCCTGATGGTCTCCCTCGAGGATCTCGACGCTGGCGATCTGGTAGTTCTGCGTGCGGGCGCCGAGTTCGACGTTGCCCTCTTCGACGATGGCGATCACGCGGGCGCGAGCTGTTTCCGAGCCGAAGCTGGAGAAGCCGGCATCGGGGATCTCGACTTCGAAGAAGTAGGGCCAGAGGAAATAGAGGACGGTGGCGGCCAGGACGCAAAAGAGGAACCAGCGCAGGATTTTGTTATTCATTAACGGGTAAGGCCTCCTGGAATGGGTTTTTGAAACAAGCGAAAGGCTACCGCATTGCGTAGAAAAAAGGCAAAGAGACAATCGGAGAAAACAGAAGGTTTCGCTTCATCTCGTAACCGGTCGCGAAACACCTTATGGAAGATTAATGTTTCCATAAGTAATGTTATGTTATCATATTAGCGGGAGTTTTGGTGACATGGATCCGAATAAGACTGTCCAAAATGTCCAAGTACCCCTAGATAAGGATCAACAGGATTATCTGTCACGGTTGTCAAATAAAACCGGTAAAAGCTTATCGGAACTTGCGCATCAATTACTTGCTGAACGTGTACAGCAGCTAAAAGAGGAGCGCTTGGCCCGAGTTGCCAGAGAGTTGCGGGGAATATATGAGACGAAAAGCGAGCTAACAGCTTTTACAGACCTGGATGGCCAAGACTGGCTTCCTGGCAATGACCAGGAGCAACCGGGCAAACCCTCTAAAAGAGAAATCGGGGGAAAGACACATACCCAGAAAATCCTGGGCGCAGTCAAATCTTTGACTCGAGGGGACTTGCAGACCGAATTTAGCCGAAATGACGTTCGCTTATTTCTGGGCATATCATCACATGATTGGCTTTATGGCTACACGGCAATCTTCCAAGCCATGAGAAGCGACCATCCAGGCGCCGCTCCACCGATATCTGGAGAATATCAGGGAGTATTCAGAAGAGTCAGGCGAGGTAAATACGTGCTCACGGAAAAAGGAAGGGAATTAATCAGCCGGAACTAGGAACATGAAGAGAGGAGAAATTTGGCTGGTCAACCTGGATCCAACAATAGGTTCAGAGATACGAAAGAAAAGGCCAGCTGTGATCGTCAGCCGCGATTCGATTGGTATCCTGCCGCTAAAGATAATTGTCCCGATAACAGGATGGCGAGATGAATTCGCTAAGGCAGCCTGGCTGGTACCTATCGAGAGAGACCCGAGGAATGGAATCGTGAAGAAGTCTGCCGCCGATGCCTTTCAAGTTCGGTCCATAAGTGAAGAGAGGCTGATAGAACGACTTGGTATGCTGGGAGGGGGGAGTATGGAGCAGCTCAAAACTGCATTGGCGTTGACATTGGGCCTGGATTGAGATTAGAAAACGCGCCAACCACGAAGACATGCAACGATCATGATTTCTGCCGTCGCTGCCTGTGCGGCCAGACGCGCTGGCGCATCACTTCGAATGCCAGAACGGCTGTCGCAGAAGTGACGTCGAGCTCGGCTTTGAAGTCGCGGCCGTAGGGGATGGAGAGCAGGATGTCGCAGGAGGCGAGATCGGCGGCGGTGAGGCCGCGGCGCTCGCCGCCGATGAGCAGGAAGAGCGGGCCATGCAAGTCGACGGCGTAGATGGATACGCTGTTCTTTTCTTTTGCCGTTGCGGCGACGCGGAAGCCGTGAGATTTGAAGTACGTGATGGCTTCGCTGGCTTCGGCGATGCGGGCGGTGGGTATGTATTCGGAAGCGCCTGCGGAGGCGCGGGTAACGACAGCGAGGGCGGAATCCCAGTTGCGCTCGGGGACGACGAGTCCTTCGGCGCCGGCGGCGTAGAGTGCACGGATGGCTTGACCGAAGTTGTAGGGATCCTCGATGCCTTCGAGCATGGCGATGAAGGGCTCTTTTTTTCCGGAGATTAACTCTTGAAGGTCTTGGTAACGCCTTTCGCCAACGAGGACGGCCACGCCGCCGTGGTGGATGTTGCCGACCAGTTCGTCGATGCGCGCGCCGTCGACCTCTTCGATGGGAACGGCTGCGGCACTCGCCAGCTTGCGGAGGGCGCCGGCATTGCGGATTGATTTTTCCCTTTGCAGGTAGATGGTTTTTATGTCGCGGCGGCCGGCTTCAAGGGCGGCTAGAACGGAGATGGCGCCGGCGAGGATGAGACTTGGCATGGGTGCGAGTATACGTGACTGCAACAACCCAGATATTTGCAGCTAATTCCAAATTACTCTACTCTTGGGGTCTCCACCCCAAACCCCGCCGGGGGAGTTGCGCCTCCCCCTGGACCCCCACGCCATGGGTTGAGTTCAGATGAGACTTGTAAATGCTTTCAGGTGATCAATTGCTCCCAAAGTAGATCGGGTTAGATGGGCGATGGTTTCACTGCAAAGACTCAAGTCTCGCCACTTTTATCATGGCCGTTTTGGCACGGCGATATCGACGGATGGCGCAAACTCAACGGTTGCCGAATAGCTGAAAGCCTCGGCGGCACAGGAGGTGCGATAAGGAGGCCTATAATTGCCCGTCATGCGTCAGAGCGGCCCGCCGTTAGTCGTCACCGAGCCATCGCAATTGCAGGAACTGGCGGGGCGGCTGGCCAGGGAAAAGCAGGTGGGGGTGGATACGGAGTCGAACAGTTTGCACGCGTACAGCGAGCGGGTCTGCCTGGTGCAGTTTTCATCACAGAGCGATGATTATTTGATCGACCCGCTGGTACTTGAGGATCTCTCACCGCTGGGCCCCATTTTTGGCGACGTGCAAATCGAAAAAATCTTCCACGCGGCGGAGTACGACCTCATTGTGCTGCAGCGGGATTACGGGTTTCCGTTTGTCAATTTGTTCGACACGATGATTGCGGCCCGTGTCCTGGGGCGCAAAAAGGTGGGGTTGGGGAATTTGCTCGAGGAAGAATTCGGCATCCAGCTCGAGAAGAAATTCCAACGCGCCGACTGGGGCAAACGTCCGCTGCCACAGGCATTACTGGAATACGCACGCATGGATACGCGGCACCTGATCGAACTCCGCAGCCGGCTGAAGGCTGAACTCGAGGAACGCGGGCGATGGGAGCTGGCGCTTGAGGACTTCCAACGATTGCCCAGCCTGGTGAGCACCGGCGAGCCTGTCGAACGCGATGTGTGGTCAATCAAGGGGGCGCGCGACCTGGACCCGAGGCAGGCGGCGGTGCTGCAGGAGTTGGCGATTTACCGGGAAGCGAAAGCTGCCGAAGCGGACCTGCCGCTTTTCAAGATCATGGGAGACAGCACGCTAACCGATATCGCCAAAGCGCAGCCGCAGCGGCCGAAGGATTTGGAATCCATCCCTGGCATGACGCCAGGCCAAGTCCAGCGGCATGGTAAGGCGCTGTTGGACGCGGTGCAGCGCGGGTTGAATTCGCCGCCGCTGCGCAGGCCGCGGCGGGCTGCGTACGACGAGGCGTTCGTGGAACGCCTGGACGCGCTGCGCGCCTGGCGCAAAGCAGTGGCGAAAGAGATGGACGTGGAATCGGACGTGGTGCTGCCGCGCGATTTGATGCACGACGTGGCGCGAGCAAATCCGAAGAGCGTTGGCGAGCTCGAGCCTTTGCTTGTGAGTGTTCCGTGGCGGATGAAGAATTATGGGAAGCAGATACTGGGAGCGTTGAAGAAGACAAAGGTAGACAAGTAGCCAAGGAAACAATGCGGATTCGCTTTTTAGGCGCGGCGCAGACGGTTACAGGTTCCCTGCATTTGCTGGAGATCAATGGGGAAAAGATCATGCTGGATTGCGGGTTGTACCAGGGGCGCCGCCAGGAAGCCATTCAGCGCAACCGCACGTTTCAGTTTCCGATCGGCGAACTGAAAGCGGTGCTGCTTTCCCACGCGCACATCGACCACAGCGGGAACCTGCCGAACCTGGTGAAGGCCGGCTATCGCGGGCCTATCCATGCCCAGAGCGCCAGTGCACATCTTGTGCGCATCATGCTGGAGGATTCGGCGCACATCCAGGAAAGCGACGCGGAGCACGTGAGCCGGCGCAATGCCAAACGCGGCCGCCCTCCAGTGGAGCCGCTTTACAGGATCAATGACGCCGTGCAGGCAGGGACGCAAATCGTGGAGCAGGGATACGAAAAGCCATTCGAGGTGATTCGCGGAGTGCAGGCTACCTTCGTTGAGGCTGGCCATATCTTGGGATCGACAGCAATCGTTCTGGATATTGAAGAAAAGAATCGGAAGTTGCGCTTGTGGTTCTCGGGAGACGTTGGCAGGCCTGAACTGGCTCTTATCCGCGATCCTGTGTTACCCAAGGATGCAGATGTTCTGCTGATGGAATCCACCTATGGGGATCGCAATCATCCTTCGCCTGTCGAAGCGACCGAGCAACTGCGCAATATCGTGAGCGACACACTGGGGCGCGGCGGCAAAGTAATCATCCCGGCGTTCGCGGTAGGACGGACGCAGGAGATCGTGTACGCACTCCACAAAATG
>JBOGUK010000022.1:0-6508 GCA_050695915.1 Anaerolineales bacterium | reverse complement strand
TCATCCTGGAAGCACTTGGAGGTATCAAGCGCGCCGGAGCAGATCTGATCCTGACATATCATGCCAAAGAAGCCGCTCAGTGGCTGAATCAATAGATACTTCAAACGAACCGAAGGAGCGTTTTCTGCGGGCCTGCATGCGGCTCAGTGTGGATTCTACCCCCGTGTGGTTCATGCGCCAGGCTGGGCGTTATCTGCTCGAGTACCGGGAAATTCGTAAGAAATTGAGCTTGCTGGAAATCGTCGAACGTCCGGAAGTTGCTGTGGAGGTGACGATGCAACCCGTGCGCCATCTCGGTGTGGATGCCGCAATTCTGTTCAGCGATATATTGTTGCCGCTCATCCCGATGGGCCTGGGTTTGAATTTCATTCGCGGGGAAGGCCCGGAAATCAGCAAGCCTGTGAGAACACTGGAGGATGTTAGGGACTTACGCAGAGTGGATGCAAAGGCTGACTTCGGCCAGGTGATGGAGTGCATTCGGTTACTGCGGAACGAATTGCCAGCGCATGTTCCCTTGATCGGATTTGCCGGTGGGCCATTTACTGTTGCCAGCTATATGGTCGAAGGAAGACCAAGCAAGGATTACCGAATCGTTAAGACGCTAATGTATGGGCAACCGGAGGCCTGGAAGGCGTTGATGAGCAAACTGGCAGAGGCACTTGGCGAATACCTCTTGGCTCAAATTGATGCTGGCGCCCAAGCCGTGCAAATGTTTGATTCCTGGGTAGGCGTCTTGAGCCCCTCCGATTATAGGCGGTTCGTCCTGCCCTATTCCAGACAGGTTTTGGGAGCAGCCATGCAGCGCAATGTGCCGGTGATCCATTTCGGGACGAACACGGCCGCATTGTTAAACGACATGAAGTCGGCGGGCGGAACAGTCTTCGGCCTGGATTGGCGCGTTCCATTAGACCGCGCCTGGGACCAGCTGGGGAACGACGTGGCTCTCCAGGGGAATCTCGATCCGGTGACATTGTTTGCGCCTTTGGATGAAATCAAGCGACAGGTCCGCGCCGTGTTGGATGCTGCTGTTGGCCGACGCGGTCACATTTTTAACCTTGGGCACGGGATACTGCCGGAAACCCCGGTAGAGAATGTTCGTGCGGTGGTCGACATGGTGCATGAATGGACAGCCTAAAGGTTGCCATCGTAGGTGGGGGAATTGGCGGACTTTCTGCGGCCTATTATTTATTTAAAGCGGCGGATGGGGCCGGGCTCGCGGTGGATGTTTCGGTTTACGAAGCAGAGGGCCGTTGGGGGGGAAAAATCAATACAGTCAGCATGGAGGGTTTTCTCGTTGAAGAAGGCCCCGATTCATTTTTGACGACTAAACCCTGGGCTTTAGAACTGTGCGAGGAGTTAGGAATTTCCGATCAGTTAATTCCAACTCTACCCAGCAGACACAGGACATATATTCTTTCCCGGGGCAGGCTATTCCCGTTGCCAGGAGGGCTTATCGGCATGCTCCCTGCCGACCTTCGTGAACTTATGGCTTCGCCTCTGTTCACGCGTCGAGGGAAATTGCGCATGCTCTTTGATCTTATTCTGCCCGCGCGGCGCGCTTACGACGATGAAAGCTTACATAGTTTGATTAGCCGGCGCCTTGGGGAGGAGGTCTATTCAAAGCTATTCGGTCCGCTGATGGGCGGAGTTTACGGAGCAAATGGAAGCGAATTGAGCGTTCAGGCTGTGCTTCCTCACCTTCTCGAATTAGAGGCTCGATATGGCAGCCTTTTGCTCGGCGCCAATCAGCTGTACAAGCAAAACCGACGAGAGCGGGCCAACAAAGGTGTTGGAGACTCCAGCCCCTTCCTTGCCCCGCGGCAGGGAATGAGGGCCTTGGTTGATTCCCTTTTGGCCAAATTGGAAGGAGGCGGGGTCAGCCTCTATCCGGGACACGCGCTGACCAAATTGACAAAACCAGGCAAACGCTACGCACTGCACTTCGCAAAGAGTCACGTTAGTGATCACTCCCTCGCGCCATCCGATAAAGAGGCCGACGCAGTTATTTTGGCGGCTCCCGCATATGTTGTTTCGAATTGGCTGGTTTCGATCGATAATGCCTTGGCCGAAGATCTGGCGAGAATCGAATTCGCCCCCTCTGTTACGGTTTCTTTAGCCTTCCATTCATCTGAAGTACCTCGACCGTTTGATGCCCATGGCTATTTAATACCAAAAAGCGAAGGCCGCACAGCATTGGCCTGCACCTGGGTTTCATCCAAATTTCCAGGCAGATCTCCGAAAAACAAAATCCTTTGCCGTTTGTTTTTTAATCAAATCGTGAGCGGAGATGCAGGCGACTCTGATGGAAGTCACTACATTGATCTGGCTCGCCGTGAAATAGGTGACACGTTGGGAATAAAAGCATCTCCTCGCCTTGCCCATGCAAAGGCCTGGGGGCGCGCCATGCCGCAATATAAACTTGGCCATCTAAAACGCGTGGAGGAAATAGAAAAAAAGCTGGGAAGACATCCAGGGCTCTATCTCGTGGGCAACTCTTATCGCGGAATTGGGATTCCCGATACGATCCATCGAAGCAAAGAAATCGCTGGGGAGTTCCTTCAGTGGGCTCGGAGACGCATGCAAGAAAAAATACCAAACTGATGAAGCTGAGTACTTCGGAGCAACTCTTTTCGCGCGCTCTTGAGATTCTCCCTGGAGGCGTTAGCTCCCCGGTGAGGGCCTTCCGAGCGGTGGGCGGCCATCCCGTGTTTATCAAACGCGGTAAGGGAGCTTATCTTTACGATGTAGACGGCAATCGCTACATCGATTACGTTCTTTCCTGGGGACCGCTGACCCTTGGTCATGCGCATTCCCAAGTTGTGAAAGCACTTCAGGCGGCCCTGCGAATGGGGACGAGCTTCGGCGCACCTTGCCTGGAGGAGCTTGAATTGGCCGAGCTGATCCGAGCTGCTTTGCCCAGCATCGAGCTCCTTCGCTTTGTTAATTCTGGCACCGAGGCCGCTATGAGCGCGCTTCGGCTTGCGCGAGCTTACACAGGGCGGAACAAAATCATTAAGTTTGAAGGTTGCTACCATGGTCATGCCGATTTGCTTCTGGTTAAGGCAGGTTCCGGGGTGGCCACATTGGGTCTTCCGGATTCTCCCGGAGTACCTAAGGGCTCGGTCGAGGAAACGCTAGTCGCAGCCTACAATGACCTTAAGTCGGTATCGGGGCTATTTGAACAGAATCTGAATCAGATTGCTGCCGTTATCGTGGAGCCCATTGCTGGAAATATGGGAGTGGTTCTTCCTCGAGATGGTTTTCTGGTGGGGTTGCGTGATCTTTGCCAGAGGCATGGCGCGTTATTGATTTTTGACGAGGTGATGACGGGATTTCGGGTGCATCCTGGGGGCGCCCAAAGCTTGTATGGCGTGCAACCCGATTTGACCACCCTGGGCAAGGTTATAGGGGGCGGGTTGCCGATTGGCGCCTACGGCGGCAGAGGAGAAATCATGGAATTGGTCGCGCCGGCAGGCCCAGTTTATCAAGCAGGAACGCTTTCGGGGAATCCGCTGGCTATGGCGGCCGGAATCGCAATGCTAAAGGTTCTCCAAAGTAAGCAAGTGTGGGAAGTTCTGTTTAGGAGGACTGAGGAAATCGTTGTTGGCCTCGAGGCCGTCGCTCGCAAAGCAAACATGGAAGTTCAAACGACCCGTTCCGGATCAATGTTTTGCTTGTTCTTTGTAGCCGAAGCGCCTCATGACTGGAAATCGGTCAAAAGCGCTAACACGCACCTTTTCGCCAAATACTTCAGGGCAATGTTGGAAAATGGAGTTTACCTGCCTCCTTCCCAGTTTGAGGCTTGTTTTGTTTCGACAGCGCATACCAGCAGCATGGTCCAGAGAACTATCCGAGCCGCGGGCTTGTCGTTTCGCGCAGTCAGTAAAGAACTTGGAAGGATGAGATAGCAACATCAAAAACCAGAGTTCTTGTTGGCGAATTCCTGTGGCGTTCAATTAATAGATATGCCTGAGCCCAAGTCGTAGCCGGCAGCCTGGAGCCTTGCCATGAAGAACGGGCGCAGCCCGGTAGCTTTGAGATGACCGAGCACTTTACCTTCCGGAGAAGTGCCGGTTTGCTCGAATTTGAATATATCCGTCATCGTGACCATGTCCCCCTCCATTCCGGCGACTTCGGTGATGTAATTCCGAAGCCTCTTCTTCGATCAACCAGATCACTTCGTTGCGATTCAGTGCGAGGAAGCCGCTTTTTTTCAGCTCTTTTCCCCCGCAGCGTCCAGGACGATAACATCGGTGAGAGGAAGGAAAGGATCCGAGTCGTTAAGCTTATCGATGGTGCGCCTGTCGTTGCGTTTATGCAGGGTGGCGCGGATTTGATTGGTGTGCGTCTGGATGATGACCTTCACCCCTACCTTTTGAACTACGTCGGTGAAGATCTTGCCTCTTTCGCCGGTTTCCATTTAGTCCTGAATTCTAGCCAAGTTTCTCAAAATCCTTCGGGGTTGCCCTGGGGGATGCCAACGGCTTCGGGATCGATTCGTTTCAAGAGACCTGTCAGCACGCTGCCCGTTCCCAATTCAACAAAAGTTGTCACGCCTGCTTTTCTCATGTGACGAATCGAATCCGTCCAGCGGACGCGGGCGGTCAGCTGACCGTTGAGATCGGCCATCAGGCCTTCGGAGTCGCGGATTTCGCTTGCGCCCACATTACCGATGATGGGGATTTGCGGATCTTTCAAGTGCGAGGAGGCGACCGCCTCCCGGAATGAATCCTGCGCGCTCGCCATCAGCGGCGAGTGTGCGGCGATGCTAACGGCAAGGGGTAGGGCGCGCTTGGCGCCGGCAGCCTTGGCTGCATCCATGGCGCGTTGCACGGCGCCAGAGTGCCCGGAGATGACGACCTGCCCGGGGCAGTTGTCGTTGGCGACCTGGACGACCTCGCCGCCTGTGGAAGCGTCGGCGCAGATTTTGTCAAGCGTTTCTATTTCCAGGCCGAGGATGGCAGCCATCCCGCCTGGATTTTGTTCGCCTGCCTGCTTCATGAGTTCGCCGCGGCGGCGAACCAGTTTGAGCCCAGTGGCGAAATCCATGGCCTCCACAGCGACCGCGGCGCTCAGTTCGCCGAGTGAGTGCCCAGCGACGAATGCGGGCTGGAAATCAGGTTTCCCTTCGCGGAAAACGCGCAAAGCGGCGATCGAGTGAACGAAAAGAGCAGGTTGTGTGTTGACCGTGTCATTAAGTACGGTTTCCGGCCCTTCCCAGCAGATCTTTGAGAAGGGCAACCCCAGTATTTGATCCGCCTCATCAAAGACCTGTTTCGCTGAGGGGTAGGCGGCTGATAGTGTCTGACCCATGCCGACCTTTTGGGAACCCTGGCCGGGGAAGATGAAGGCGGTCTTGGCGGCGTCAAGATCGTTCATATTGGTATTTTAGACGATAACGTGCCTGGCTCGGAAAGCGCCTTTAAGCGCAACCTCTCACGCCGTTATAATCGCCGAATGGACGAGAACTCACTGGCGCCGCAGCCAGTTTCTGCCTCGCGCGTTTCTATTTCCCAATTGATGAACCCACAGGACGCCAATCTAAGCGGGAACGTTCATGGTGGGCACATCATGAAACTGGTGGACGAAGCCGGCGCACTGGCGGCGATGAAACACTCCCGGCAGCGAGTTGTAACGGTTGCCGTGGACCGCTTGATCTTCAGGCACCCGATTCGCATTGGAGACCTGGTCACAATCAATGCGGAAATCAGTTATGTGGGGCGAACCTCCATGGAGACTGAGGTGGCGGTGTATGCTGAAAACCCCCAAACCGGCGAGCGCTGGCATACGAATACGGCGTATTTAGTATATGTGGCCTTGGATGAAAATGATAAGCCCATATCCGTGCCGCCGCTTTTACCGGAAAACGAACTGCAGCGTGAGCGCATGGAACAGGGTAAGTCCAGGCAAGATTACCGGCTGAGCCAGTCCCCGAGCAGTTAAAACCACCCAGCCTTAACCTTAACCGTATTATGATTATTGGCTGACAGGAGCAAAACAATGTCTGCACCCAAAAAGAAAACAGCGAAGACCAAAGACGAGAAAGTAACAGAGGAACCGAAAACCACAAAGTCCAAGGATTCATCCGGGGCCCAGGAGCTGCTTCACAGCGGTTGGGCCCACCGAGTGAAACACGAACTCGATGAGGCGGAATCGGATTTCCGCAAGGGCCTGCAGCAATTACCGAACGATGCCTATGGAAATTACGGACTTGCCCAGGTTCTGATGGAGCAGGGAAACAAATCCGAGGCAACTGAGTTCTTCCAGCGTGTAGCCAAGTTGGTTGAAGATGGGGCGTTCAAAGACGATCGCGTGCGCGCCAACATGTTGCACCGTCAGGCGCTGGGCCACATCGAGCGCATTAAGACCGGGGAATGGGACCTTTCCAGCATCGGCGGCATTATTCCCAAATCATCTTAGGATGAAGCCCCTGCGGGTGGTTGGGGGCGGCGCACGCGGGCGCAAGCTGCGCTCCGTTCCCGGCAACGCCACCCGGCCCATCACAGAC
>JBOGUK010000021.1:0-10103 GCA_050695915.1 Anaerolineales bacterium | reverse complement strand
GATCGTTACCGTGGGCGGACTCGTGACTCAGTACCGCCGCGGTGATTCCATGGTGCGTTCCATTGTGGGTCTATTCTCTGCTGACCCGGCCGAGCGTCTGCAGGCCGGAATTTCGCCCTCGGCGCGCGCTTTGATTGAGTCCACCGAAGCCCGCGATCCTTACATCGCGGGACACTCCATTCGCGTGGCCACAGGCGCATTCGAATTGGGCTCAGCGCTCAGGCTTCCTCCTGAAGACCTGCGCGTACTGGCCCAGGGCGGCGTGATGCATGATGTGGGAAAACTGCAAGTGCCGGACGAGATACTGAATAAGCCCGGGCCGCTCACTCCGGTCGAACGCAAACAAATCGAAAGCCACACAGTCGCCGGCTACGAGTTGTGCGCCCGTTTGGGCTTTATGGCGCCGGAACTGGCCGTTATCCGTTCGCACCATGAGCGCATCGATGGGTTGGGCTATCCAGATGGCATTGCCGACGGACAAATCCCTTTGCACGTCCAGATCCTGAGCGTGGTCGATGTGTATGATGCGCTTACATCGGCGCGGGCTTATCGTCCAGCCTGGTCGGAAGCCGAGGCGCTGAACCACTTAAAGGAAAACCGCGGGACTCAATTCGAAGCGAGGCTGGTGGATGCCTGGATCACCTTACGAGGGGAAAAACCTGGTTAAACAAAAAAGAGGCGCAGAAACTGCGCCTCTTTCGTCGGTGTCACTTAGCTCATTACTGGCGTGACGTCCTGTGCCTGGGGGCCCTTTTGGCCCTGAACGACAACGAATTCCACACGCTGTCCTTCTTCCAGGGATCGGTAGCCGTCGCCGACAATAGCACTGTAGTGAACAAAGACATCTTCGCCTTCATCCTGTTGGATGAAGCCAAAGCCCTTGGTGGCATTGAACCACTTCACCGTGCCGGTCACGCGTTCCGCCATGATCCGGGTCCTCCTTTCTTAATGTTCTGCTAGAGGTCCCTGATCAGATGGAACGTTTCCACTGCTGGAGAAGCACTGCTAGCAACGCGCAGATTGTAGCATGGCGATTTCTCGCGCGTCAACGCAGCAAGCTGCGTGATATGATGAAGAGGAACAACTCAAAAGAAGCCTCCGCAACCTATTCGGCCGGTATGCGTAACTCGGTAAGGTCAGGCAACCTCAAACCAGGCGGCCTAATGCACCAACGGGCGTTCGGGTTCCGCAGAGTCCTTAGGTCCCTCACCGGTTGATCGGAGGCGCGCCCCTTGCATATCGCACATTTCACGAACACCTATTACCCTTCGATCAGCGGCGTTGTGCGATCGGTGTCTTCCTTTCGCCAGGCTTTGACCGAATTGGGACACGATGTTTTTATCTTTACCCAGGATGCGGATATAGAGGATACGGAGCCTTTTATCTTCCGTTATCTCTCCCTGCAACTCGGTTTGCCAAACGAGTTTCCCGCCACAATCCCCATATCCCCCTTTATGGATCGGGTCATCCCGATCCTTAAACCGCAGGTGATCCATGCTCATCACCCGATCATTCTCGGGCAGGTGGCGGCGAACAAGGCGGAAGAGCTAGGATTGCCGCTTGTATTCACCGTGCACACGCGATATCGGGACTACAGCCACTACTTCCCTGTGACCCAGGAGACTGTGCAGGAAATCGTTCGAGACGCTATCGACAGGTGGATGAACGATTACTTGAAACGCTGCGAACACGTCGTGGTTCCGAGCGAAAGTATGCACACCGTAATCGAAGAATTCTATGAATTCAGCGCTCCTATTACCGTGGTGCCGACAGGAATCGACCTGCGTCCTTTCGTGACGGCTAATGGCAATGGAATCCGGAAGGACCACGGGTGGGACAATGATTTCGTCATAATTTCAGTAGGCCGCCTTACTCCTGAAAAGGGGTGGCCCACTTTGCTTAAGGGCGCTGCCATCGCCATGAAATCAATCCCGCACTCCCGCCTGGCCCTGGTGGGGGAAGGTTTCGAAAAGAAGAAATTGCAAAAGCTAACCCGGGAACTCGGAATTGCCGAAAAAGTAGATTTTCTTGGGAAAGTTCCGTTCGATCAGATTCCGAATTATCTAAAAGCCGCGAACCTCTTTGCTTTTGCCTCGGATACGGAAACCCAGGGATTGGTCACCGTCGAAGCCATGGCGGCAGGCCTGCCTGTCGTTGCGGTAAATGCCATTGGTACACGTGATGTTGTCGACGATGAAGTCGACGGGCTGCTTACCGAAAACGACCCTGAGGCTTTAGCCGCGGGTCTGGTGCGCATGGCAAGCAGCCGCGAAATCCTGGAGCGCTTCCGCGCTGCTTCCATTCGCAAAGCTCAATCGATGGACCTATTGAAGCAGGCCAGGCGGTTGATTTCTGTCTACGACGAAGCCATCGCATCAAAAAAAGCCAAACTTTCGGCCAAGAAAAGTGATTAACGGGCAAGACGCACAGGATAAAGGTTCGCCGTTCCAACATCGATTTTGGCAGGCTTTTTATGATCGCGCCGCGGCTCTTTATGACGCCGTGTTGGATCTCGGAGCGCGGCTGGGAATCGGCAGCGAAACGACGGTTCGCCGGCAGGTGATTGCTGCACTTCCAATCAAGCCGGACGAACCGGTTCTGGACATCGGATGCGGCACGGCAGAAAACCGGATGTTCCTGGACGAGTCGCACTCCTATATTGGACTGGATATTTCGCGTGGCATGCTAAGGCGCGCGCAGGCCAAGTGCGCGCAAAACCTTTTGAGCGCCAGCTTTGTGCAAGCCGACGCCATTGCTCTCCCGTTCCGGCGCGGAGTATTCGCAAGCGCAGTCGCTATGGGAGTTCTGCAACACGTTGCTCAGTCAGGTCACGCTCTTGCTGAAATGCGGCGAGTTTCCGTGGTTACTGGTGAGATCTTGATCATAGACGAATTGCGCGCGTCCAATCGCCTTGAGCACCGTATCGGGATGAATTCATCGCTCATCATCGGCGATTATTTTGTTTGGAAAGCGAATCCAATTTGAGAGACTTATTCACTGAGGCCCGAAGCCCGTCCCATTGACATACTTGCAATTCTGTTAGGTGTCGCAGCGGGTTCGCGTGTTAGCATAACCACTAACCGTGAGCAAAGGGGTCCCTCTGAAGTGCCGAAAATCCTGATCGTAGAAGACATGCCGGACAGCGCAGAATTGGCGGCGCAAATCCTGCGCAAGTTCGGCCACGAGCCGCTGATTGCTGATTCGGGGGAACGTGGCTTAAGATTAGCGGAGGAGCACAATCCGGATCTGATCGTTTACGACTACTGGCTGCCGGATATCGATGCGCGCAGCTTCCTTACCCGCTTGCGCAGCATAGAGAGCCTGGCAAGCGTTCCAGTTGTCGTTTGCACAGCCACGCCAACGGCCGCCATGAACGACGTACTTGGGGAAAAAGGGTTCGATGCCATCATTCGCAAGCCTTACAGGCTTAGCAACTTCCTGGAAGTGATCGAGGGTCAGCTAAAAGCAAACGATTAACCAAAATGCGAGCCAAAGGCTCGCATTTTGGTAATCCCTGCGCATAGGGACAGACACAACAACCTGCTCACGTTGCAGGCTGCACGATATGGGCTGTTTTAAACATGCACTCGGCTGCGGGAAATAAAGCCGATCACGGCAACGAAAAGGGCTGCACCGATGATCGCCCACAGCAGCGGGAAGGCCGTGCCGCCTACTGAGATGGCAAAAAGTTCGGGCAATCCCAAACCTCGCGCCAGCCAGACGCCAATGAGGGCGCCGATAAAGCCTACGGCTATCGAAGTGAGGCAGCCTCCGGTCGAATACCCGGCGATGGCCTGCCGATCGATCCTGCGATCCCCGCAACGAGCAGCAAAAGAAGCAGATCAATAAGTGTCATGTCGTTGGCATCCTTTTCCAGCCAAGAAAGAAAATGCCTCGCGAATTCATTCTCAGCATTTACTCAGTTTCGCGTTCAAAGATGATCCACAGCAGCTCTACGAAGAGCCAGGCCGTCACCAGGTAAACCACCATGGCAATCACGGAAGAAACTTCCAGAACAAACCCTTGTTCGCTGGGTGAAGCAGCCAATCCCCTGAACGGCCACAAGAAGACATCAGTGAAGCGGTAAACAAAGTTCACAAAGGGGGTACCTGGATTGGCAGCCAGCATGCGCAATGCCACGCGCAAACCGATCAAACCCTCCAGCAATCCGGTGAACCACCAGATCACGCTCGTGTATTTTCGCAGGGCGATCTGCCGATCCGTGAGCCCGCGCTCTTTGTAAACGCGTTCTCGCACACGGCGTTCCTGGCGCGCCGGCCTTTCGACAATAGTTCGTTCGCGAGTAATCTTTTTATTCATCACAAGACACCTTCCTCCCTTCCTTACTCCACTCGACGACGCCGAGACGAAGCCATCACCACAGCGAGCGTTCCGATCAAAAGCGCCACAACCACCCCAAACAAAAGGACTTGATTCATGTTGTTGCCGCCTCCGTCAATCGCCGGCGCGGGCTCCGTGGCCTGCGGCTGGATGATAATGTCGCCGACGCCGGTGGTCGGGTCAATGTTCACGTCGATGACGGTGCGCCCCGTGCATCCCGCCAGCAGGGCAACGCCTGTGATAAGAACAAATAAAACAAGTGCGCGTTTTCTTCGATTATTCAATACCATATATCAACCTCCGTGTTCCGGTTGTAACCTTGCAAACGATGCCGTGTTTTGGCTGTTATGTGCGCTTAGCGAAGCACGGCAACCATGGCCACGAAAACGATCATGATCAGCAGGATGACAAAGAGGAATTGTGTTGTAAACAATTGGTCGCTGGATGCTTGCCCATTTCCTCCATCATCTCCTCCGCCGGGAACCTGAATCGTGACCTGGCCTCCCTGACACGCTGATAAAAACGGCAAAAAAAAGATAAGGGCAAGCGCCAGCGTATGAAGTCCGGGATTTACATATTTCATTGCGTCCTCCTCATTTCGGTTGGCGCGGGACCTTTGCGCCCTTCGCGCGCGCTTCAGAAAGTCCGATGGCAATAGCTTGCTTTCGACTGGTCACCTTTTTGCCGGAACGTCCCGACCTCAGTGTTCCCTTCTTCCGCTTGCGCATTGCGCGCCGAACGGATTTCTGTGCAGCTTTTCCATACCCGGGCATGTTTGCCTCCTTGTTAACTGCTGCGGCCCGCGGCGAGCACGGCAGCCGTCATGGCAAGGGTTAAAACGATGAGCAAAGAAAGCAGTGACATCTGGGGAACGCTTTCTGAGGCTTGATGGTTCTGTCCATCCAGGCTGAGATCAATTGCTGCTTCCCCGCCACAGGCAGTTAGCAGAAAACTAAAGATAAGAATCAGATAAAAAATCAAAGGATTTGCCCTTTTTCTTGCCATCCCGCCGCCGGGCGGTCCTAACCCTACAACGAGAAGTCCCGCCAACTATTACGAAACCCGGGAACGCAAGTCAACAAACCGTAGGGGCGGGGTAGCCCCGTCCCGCTGTTTGCGAGTCCAATATTCATATTCACGGATATACTGAAGGATTGAAATATTCGCCAAACACCCACTCGATTAGTCAAGGCAGCCTTTTGGCAACGAAAGCGGACCCTAAGAATCCCACCAGCGAAATACACATCGTAAAGAGCGCGGTCAAGGGGGACGAGAATGCATTCGGCGAACTCTATGATACGTATGTCGATAGCATCTATCGATTCATCTATTTGCGCGTTGAAGACCAGCAAACGGCAGAAGACATCACTTCGAATGTATTCCTCAAAGCTTGGGAGAAACTAGGGGGCTATAAACAGCGGGGGGTGCCGTTTCGAGCCTGGCTCTTCCGCATTGCCCGCAACGCCGTGATCGACCACTACCGCACCCGCAAAGAAACTGCCCCCCTTGAAGCGGTGGTCAACACCTACGACCCTGACGCCCGCTCGGTCTCCGAGAAGGTCAGCGTCCGAATGGAGGCTGAAAAAGTGGTCGAAGTGATGCAGCAACTCACCCACGATCAGCGTAACGTTTTGACCTTGAAACTCGTTCATGGTCTAAATACAAAGGAAGTAGCCAGGGCATTAGGCAAGCGTCAGGGCGCCGTGAGGGCGCTTCAGATGAGGGGACTGCAAGCCCTGGCTAAATTTATGGAAAACCACCACCGTGAGTAAATTAGAGTTAGCGCTTGAAAACAGCTTGGAGAGGATTGACCAGGGGGCCAGCGTCGATGAATGCCTCACCAGCTACCCGGAGTTCAGCGACCAATTGAAGCCGCTTTTGCTGGCTGCGCAGCAGGTCCAGAGCGTGCCGGCGATGGCGCCTTCTCCAGCTTTCAAATCCGAGCTTCGGACGCAGCTCCTGGCGCACACTCGCACCACCAGGCGACCAGTTGCCTGGCGCAACACGCCGACGTTCCGTTACGCCGTTAGCTTTGCGGTGCTGGTGCTTGGCCTGACTACGTCAGGGACCGCGCTGGCCCAGCGCGCTCTTCCGGGGGACATTCTCTACGGCTGGAAGCTCGGTAGTGAAAATGTCTGGCGGAGCTTCCAGAAAAATGAGGCCAGCGCAGATCTGGCGCTCACGCACAGGAGGATCGAAGAACTCAAAGCCGTGAAGGGCTACGCGGAACTTGAACTGATCGGCATCCAAGCCTATAGCAACGTGCTTGAACACATTGGGTCACAGTTCGCCAGCGATCCACAGTCCGTGATCGCAATTCAGGACGAGATCTTAAGCCAGCGGGGTCTCCTGGAGGAACTTTACGGAGAGGATGAGGACCTGTCTTCACTGGACGCGCTTTTCGAAGCCATTACAAACCCCAACAAGCCCGACCATGCGAACCCGGGGCAAGGGATAAACCATGGCAACCCTGGGCGCGGATGGGAGAAAAAAGACAAGTAAAGTAAAAATCAGCAACCAAAAGCCTCCACGTGGAGGCTTTTTTTATTTTCTCCCCATCAGCTTGATGAATGCCCTTGCCACATCCGGATCGAATTGTTTGCCGGATTGAGACTCGATGAATTTCAACGCCTCGTTGAATCCTACTGCGGGCCGGTAGGGTCGATCCGAGGTCAACGCGTCCCACGCATCCACCACGGCGAAGATCCTTGCTGCGATGGGAATGGTTTCGCCTTTCAGGCCCTGCGGGTAACCTGATCCATCCCAACGCTCATGATGCGAATAGGGGATATCCAGCGCCGGCCCCAATAGTTCGACTTTTTCGATGAACTCTTTGGCGCGCACGGGATGCTGCATCATCTCGGCCAGTTGCTGGCTGGTGAGCCGGCCCTTTTTGAGCAGGATGCGATCCGGGATGGCAATCTTGCCGATATCGTGCAGCAGGGCGCCGCGACGCATATGCACGAGCTTCTCGCCATTAATACCCATGGATTTCGCCAAGGCCACGGTGAGCTCGGCGCAGCGCAGGCTGTGACCCTCGGCTTCCTGGTCACGGAATTCCGTGGCCCGGGCCCAGGCTTCGATCGTTTTGTTGTAGGCGCGCAGCATTTCACGCCGCTCGCGGCTCAGGTCGAGGTACGCTTTGCGTAATCGCGCCAGCATGCTTACTTAGCCTCAAGGATCGAGGATAATTTCATTTTTTTGGCTTTGAGAGAAATGGCTTCCTGAGTACGCCCACCCGATGAACCGCCGGCAGAACTGGAACCAAGGTTATGTTTTTAGTATAGAGGTTCTCATTAGTGTAAGCAGCAAAACAAGGCACCCACTTTTTCGGCCGCACCCTCAAGCCATTGTCTTTCTGAGCACGGAGCCCGAAGAAGTTTTTATGCGATTCGTTTGCAGTCACGCGTGGGATGCAAAGCACCAATAACTCGCTGAGCCGGGGGCGCAGCGGAAACGAAGCATCCAACCGGATGTATCTTAAGGATGGACTCTTCGCCTTAGGCTCAGAGTGGCAGGTAATTTTCTGCTTAAGGGAGGCCTTTCGTCCGATGTGCCTTTTCTAATTCGTTATTTCACCCGAGCGACGAGGAATGACATACCCTGGAATTCGCTACGGTTCCCTCAGCGCCACCACCACGACGCGGTGCGTGTAGGCCGTTTCCGGGTAGCAGGTGATCAGCGTCACGCGCTCGTCGAGCGAGGGCAGTACCCAGCGCTCGCTTTCAGAACCGACCCGCATGTCCTGGCAAGGCCCATCGAGGATCGCAGTAAACACAATGCGGTAATTGAATATTTCACTGCCCGACTTCAGCTGGATCACTTGCCACTTCAGCAATTTATGCACGTCTTTGAACGGAGCGCCGTAAACATCCTGCCATCCGTAGATCACTGTGTTCCCGGGCACTCCCAGTCCCGCGCTGCTGGATTCCCAGCCGGCGGCGACGATGTGCGGCCCCTCCCAATGGCGGTAATCCACCCCATCGGTCTGGACGGTCGTAGTTTCTATGGACGCCACGGGATAAAAGAGACCAATAATGGCGCCAGGATGCGCTCCGGAACCAGGCCCGTGTCCGCTGCCACGTCCGGCGCGCTCGATCCCAAAATCTCCGGCGAGCCTTCCACTGGCGGCGCGAAGCGCATCGGATCGAATACAGGTTCGCTGGTTTGCGTCGCCGGCAGAGTTTCGTCTGCAGAAACTGAGGTTTCCTCTGCGCCGGTCACCGGGATGGCAGCTTCCGGCTCCTCCCGAACGGCCACCACCACGACGCGGTGGCTGTTGCCTCTCTCCGGCCAGCAGGTGATCAGCGTGATGCGCTCATCCGTGGATGGCAGGATCCAGCGGGCGTTCTCCAGCCGCACTTCGAGGGGCTGGTATTTTTCTTCGAGGATCATGCTGAGCACGACGCGGTAGGTGAAGAGTTCATCACCCGATTTCATTTGGATGACCTGGCCCACCTGCAATCGGTATAGATTCTCGAACACTTTACCGGCGATATTATGGTGCCCGTAAAGCACGGTATTGCCGGGCACTCCGAGCCCGGCGCTGTCGGTCTGCCAGCCGGGCACATAACCGCGCGGCGCCTCCCATTGCACGTACGTCTTGCCTTCAAAATCAATGTAGCGAAATTCTGCTGAGACCACGGGAACAAAGAGATTGATTGCCGGGATCAGGAGGTGCTCAGGCGTCAAGCCAGGGTTTGCTTCCAGGTCGGGCAGCGCGGCGTCAGGCGGCGCCGGAAACGCCTCTAATGTTGGGGCGGCGCTGTCTTCAAGGCTGGGTTCGGGTTGCACCTCTGGCGCCTGCTCGGGTTGCTCGTTCAGCTGCGATTGAACGACGGCTGGCTCCAGCATCGGCAGGAAGCCTTGTTGGTTTTCCAGGGAATAATCGATCTGATCGAAGGGGGAGTTGTAGAGGTGCACGTCTTCGATGATGCGCAGCCCCACGACAGGAAGCAGGGCTAGCCCCGTGAGGATCATGAGGAAGGAAAGCGGTTTGCGAAGGCGGTTTTGCCAGCCGTTTTGTTTTTGGATTGGTTTCTCTTTGATGCCGGCCATCTCGCCAGTTTACCAGAAGGAAAACTTGCCCATGCTGAGCAGCCAAGGAATGCATGGAAATGCTTTCCTTGGCACGAAGCATCCACCCTTATCCAGCATAAGGATGGACTCTTCGCCTGCGGCTCAGAGTGGCAAATTAAAATATATGCCATGCTGAGCAGCCAAGGAATGCATGGAAATGCGTTCCTTGGCACGAAGCATCCATCCTGATCCAGCATAAGGATGGACTCTTCGCTGGCGCTCAGAGTGGCAGGTTGAATTTGGGTGGACCCTTCGTCTGCGGCTCAGGGTGGCCCAGGGTTGAAATTGGGTGGACTCTCCACTTCGGCAGGATGACAGGGGTGTTAAAACAAAACAGAGGCGTCCATTCGGATGCCTCTGTCGTTATCGTTTCTTGACGCTTGGATTAGTCTTCCTCGCGCTTGCTGATGTCGAAGCCGTGCAGCACCAGGGCTAGCGCCAGGCTGGCCATGCCCAGGTTGCGGGTCAGGCTGGTCAGGTAGGCGGAGCCGTCTTCATAGTCGAAGCCGGTCACGGGGATCAGTACACCCGAGGGCGTGTCGCCATCACCATCGCCGTCACCGTCACCATCGCCATCACCGTCGCCATCGCCATCACCGTCTCCATCACCGTCGCCGACAGGGTTTGTGGCGGTCGGGGTGGGGGTGTCAGTGATCTCGCAAGCAACCAATTCGCATTGTGCC
>JBOGUK010000020.1:0-6967 GCA_050695915.1 Anaerolineales bacterium | reverse complement strand
TCGATGCCGGCCATGTTCGTATACAAGCTGGACGTCGCGTACCCGGCGTCCGGATCGCGAAGGCGGTCGAAGGTGTACACAACATCGTTGGCGCTGAACGGGCTTCCATCATGGAACATTACACCTTCGGCCAATGCGAAAGTGTACGTGAGACCGTCATCGCTGACCTCCCATGAGCTCGCCAGGCGGCCCACGGGTTCGTTGCTGATTGGATCGATGTCCACTAGGTAGTCATACACCGAGTTGGCCACCATCACCTCCGAATCAGATGAGATTAGCGCGGGGTCGGTTTGCACGAGCGGTTGGAAAGCCACACGCAGCGTTCCCTCAGGTCCCGTGGCAGGCGTGCCGCAGGCCGCGACTAAAACGCTGAATGCGATCAGCGGGATCAGTTTTTGTAACGGTTTGAGAGCGTTGAACTTCATTTTGCGTTACTCCTTTATCTTGCGAAATTTCGGGTGTAAGCTGAATCTTCCAAGCGTTTCGCCTTCCCTGCGCCGGCAGTTGGCACATAATCCCATAAAGATGTAGTGCTCGCCAAGAACCAGGAAACCTTGCTGATCATCGAACTCTTTGAACAGCTTGCGCGCGGTTGCGTCGTCAACGCGGATGTCGGTCCAGCACTTGTGGCACATCAAGTGGTGGTGTTCATCCTCCGAGGCTAATTCATAGACTTTGCCGCCGGCGATTTCATTACCATGGATCAATCGATAGCGGCTGAACAGGTCAAGATTTCGATAAACGGTTGCGGCGCTAATTCTGGGGGCCCCCCCACGGATCTCGTCATATATTTCGTCGAAGGTGGCGTGCTCGCCTCTGCGAGCAACCGCATTGAGGATCAGCTCGCGCTGCGGGGTGAGCCGGAAACCCAGTCGGCGGATGCGGCGCGTCACCTTGGGGTTTAAGATTTCAATGGTCATTTTGCAAATATTACCACTTGAGAAATTTCGCAACTGGCATCATACAAAAAAAGCGGTTTGTTGTCAATTTGCATCTTGACAGGAGAATGGCAATCGCTTATTCTTTCCTCAATCTCGATAAAGTCCATTTATCTTTAGGACGTTTCTTATGCGACTCTCAAAACGCGGCGAATATGGGGTCAGGGCGATGTTGCTTCTGGCAGGGACAAATCCACCTGGCGAACTCGTTCAAATCAAGCAGATCGCGCTGAAGGAAAACATCCCCATGAAATATCTCGAGCAGATCCTGCTCATACTCCGGCATGCAGGGTTGCTGCGCAGCCGAATGGGCGTTGGCGGAGGCTACCAATTAGCCAAATCCTCTCAAGAAATTACGCTCGGACAGATCATTCGCACGCTGGATGGCCCTATTGCCCCTGTGAACTGCGTCAGCCAGATGGCCTATGAGCCCTGCGATTGCCCTGACGAAAACACTTGCGGGTTGCGCATGGCCATGTTGGACGTGCGCAATGAAATGTCCAACATCCTCGATAAAACCAGTTTGGCCGATGTGTTGCTGCGAATGGCAACTAGAACAGTAGCGTAAAAATTTTTGAACCTAAACCTATACTACTATTATCGACTATACAGACATTTAGGACTTAAAGTCCGGTAAATTTCGTATGGCGTTTTCAAGTCTGTTCGTTAAACTCAAAAGTTGGTTAACTTGTCTGAACAAAGTTATCGTACAATATATTAGCAATTTACCACCGCCAAAATAGGGCTTGATCTAAACCTTCCCATCCCTTCCAAATAAAACCGGAGACTTTGACTTGTCAATAGTTCTCGAAAACGTCACCAAGCGTTACGGCGACCAGGTTGTTGTCAACAACGTTTCACTCGAAGTGAAGGATGGCGAGTTCTTCGTGCTGCTCGGCTCGAGCGGCAGCGGCAAAACCACCGCCCTGAATATCATGGCCGGCCTCACGGACGCGAACGAAGGCAAAGTATTGCTGCATAAGCGAGATGTAACTCACGTCCCCACACAAGACCGCAACGTCGGCTTTGTTTTTCAAAGCTACGCATTGTTTCAATATATGAACGTGGCCGACAATGTGGAGTTCGGTTTGCGCGTGCGCAAGTGGAAACGCGCAGAGAGGCGGCGGCGCCGCGATGAATTGCTCGACCTTGTAGGTCTCGTTGGCCTGGGTGAGCGCATGCCGCGCCAACTTTCCGGCGGGCAGCAGCAACGCGTGGCGCTGGCGCGAGCCCTGGCGCTCAAGCCGGATGTCTTACTTCTCGATGAGCCGCTGGGCGCACTGGATGCAAAGATCCGCGTCGAGTTGCGCCGCAGTCTGAAACGCATCCAACGCCAATTGGGCGTGGCGACGGTGCTCGTAACACACGATCAAGAAGAAGCATTCGATCTAGCCGATCGCATCGGAGTGATGAGTTTCGGACGGCTGATTGAAGTGGGCACGCCGCAGGATTTGTATCAACGCCCCCAAACCGAATTTGTCGCTTCGTTCCTTGGAACGGCAAATATTCTGCTCGGGGAATCCGACGGGGAGCAAGTACGCATTGGGAATAACACATACCCGCTGCCAAAAGAAGCTGCAAGGCTCAGTTCAGATGGACGCGTGCAAATCGTTTTCCGGCCGGAAGATGTTGCACTGGCAAGTTCCACGGAAGAGCTTGACGGGTTGCCGCTGGCTGAAGGTAAAGTTGTCGAAATTGGTTTCAGCGGCCCAACCGAGCGTTTGCGGCTTGAGCTGCCGCCAATCTCCGGCGTGCGAAGCATCGCCCCTTCAGTTCCGTATGGCGTCAAGAATATTGCCATCGAAGCCAGCCGTTCGCCAGAGCAAAGCGCGGAATTTCCTTTGAAATCCGGCAAAAAGACCTGGGTGGGGATCAGGCGCCTGTATACGCTTTCTCATCCGGGGTTGCATTTCATTCTAGTTACAGACGCATCTTCTCGCAGTCAGGCCGCATTGTCTACCGGCGGTCACATGGCAAGGCTTGCGCATGCACGCGTGACCCTCTTGGGATCGGGCAAAAACGAGAAAAAACTGGAAACCCATCTTCAAGAGGCGCGCAAGGAGATCGGCAGCGGCATGGCCTCGATGGAAACCCAGGTTGCCGAAGGTTCGTTGTCTACGGCAATCGCAAAGGTTTCCCTACAGCGCCCTGCGGATCTCGTTGTACTCGGCTGGCAGCCCAATGCAGGTCTTGAGGTACCTGAAGAGATCCTGCGGGCCGGCGACCATCACTTGTTGCTAGCAACGAGCCCCGATTCGGCTTTCAGTAACGCGCTAATTTGCGCCGCCAGCGGCGAGCCCGGCAAGGACGACGTCTTGTTCGCCGGGCGTTTGCTGCGCCACATCGGCGCAAAAGCCAGCCTGATGACGGTGCAGGATTTCGAACCACCTAATGAGTTTCAACAGGAGCAAATGGAAAGATTCATGAGCGGCGGCGTGCAGAGCCTTGCCCGTTTCGGCATCAAGGCGCGCACGCTGATGAAAAGAGGCGATCCACTGGCCACGATCCTCGAGGAGATCAAGTCCGGGAAATACGATCTGGTAGTAATGGGCGCGCCATTACCTGATCGAACCGGGCGATTGGCTCTGGGGGGCGTCGTTGGAGCCGTGTTGCGTTCTGCGCAGAACTGTTCGTTTCTGATTGTCCGTTCTCATCAAAACATATCGCGGAGAAGGCTCACAATCTGAGCGTTCTCAACAACAAAAGGAAAAAAAGGATGCGGAAAAAGAAAATATTGCTGCTTGCAGTCACTGCGGCAAACCTAGCCCTCGCAGCATGCGGGATGGCAGATGGTTCGCAAACCAATGAAACCGGTGATGTTCGCCTGATCCTGGCGGCCTATACCACCCCCCGGGAAGCTTTTGCCGAGATCATCCCGCTTTTCCAGGCGCAATGGTTGGAACAGACGGGACAAACCGTGACGTTCGAGGAGTCCTACCAGGGTTCCGGGGCGCAATCGCGAGCCGTAGTGGAAGGATTTGAAGCCGATATCGTGGCGCTTTCCCTCGAAGCAGACGTCACCCGCATCGAGGAAGCCGGACTGATCACCCACGAGTGGCACGCGGTGGGCGCCAACGGGATGATGAGCACTTCGGTGGTAGCTTTCGCCGTTCGATCGGGGAACCCGCTTGGTGTAACTGATTGGACTGACCTGGCCGCGGAAGGCGTAGATATCCTCATGCCGAACCCTGCCACGAGCGGCGGGGCCATGTGGAACGTTTTGGGTCTCTACGGCGCTGTCCTGCGCGGACATGTGGACGGAGTCCGAGCAGACGATCCAGAATCCGCCAAGGAGTTCCTGAAAGCGGTGCTTAGTAATGTAACCGTCATGGACGACAGCGCCCGCGACAGTATCACCAACTTCGAGCAAGGCGTCGGTGACCTTGCCATTACTTACGAAAATGAAGTGATCGTTGGCCAAGAAGCAGGTATTGACTATGAACTGGTCATCCCAAGTTCTACCATCTTGATCGAAAACCCAGTGGCGTTGGTGGACGAATATGTGGATGACCACGGCACCCGCGAAGTTGCCGAAGCGTTCGTGGAGTTTCTGTTCACTCAGGAAGTCCAGGAGATCTTTGCCCGTTACGGGCTGCGCTCCGTGGATCCGGATGTTGCCGCCTCAACAGCCGACCAATACCCAACTGTGCCCGATCTCTTCACCATCGAGTTCTTCGGCGGTTGGGCGCAAGTTCGCAAAGACATCTTTGGCGAAACGGGGGTCTTCACCACGGCCATCCTCGAAGTGCAGAGAGGCGAATAGTTGGAAGCGGCCGCGCCAAATCGATTGATGAAAAGAGCTCGCAGCCCACACCTCGGGCTGCGAGCCGCTTCCTTCGTCTACATCCTTGTCATGGTCATCATCCCGGTAGCCATCATCTTCCAGGACGGATTCAAGCAAGGCGCTGCCGAGTTCTGGCGCCAGATTTCGCTGCCTGTTGCCGCACACGCCATTGGGCTCACACTATGGACTTCTGCCCTGATGACACTGATCAACGGAGTGATGGGATTGGCAACCGCGTTCGTGCTCGTGCGTTACGAATTCTTCGGGAAAAAGATGCTTAATTCGATCATCGATCTGCCGCTTGCAATCCCAACTCTTGTCACGGGCGTCATGCTCGTGATTCTTTACGGCCCGCAGCAAGCTCTTGGACAGTTCCTTCAACAGCACCTCGGTTTTCAGGTTATCTTTGCCCCCCCAGGAATCATTATCGCACTGCTGTTCATCACCCTTCCGTTCGTGGTGCGCACCATCCAGCCGGTGCTGCTTGAGCTCGACCGCCAGCAGGAACTGGCGGCCTCCACGCTGGGCGCCAGCAGCCTGACGATCTTCCGGCGCATCATCTTCCCGGCGTTGGCGCTGCCAACTCTGAGCGGCTCCCTGCTCAGCTTTGCCCGCGCGGTGGGCGAATTCGGAGCCATTGTCATCGTTGCTGGAAATATCCCGTTGAGATCGCAAACTGCCGCTGTATACGTGTTCGGAGCGGTGGAATCCGAGAACCGATTGGCGGCCAGCGCCGTTTCGATCGTGTTGATCACGATTTCCTTAGCAGTGATCCTGCTGACCAACTACGTGCTCAAGGCCAAGAACCATGTCGACGCATAGCTTGTTAGCTTCGGGTAGAGAAACAACGAGCTGGGGCGTAAGGCTGCTGGTCCTGTTCGTGGTGGCCTATGTAGTTCTCCTTATCCTGGCGCCGATCGCTGCCATCGTGAGGGGCGCGTTGCAAAATGGATTCCCGGCCTTGCTGGCAGCAACGCAAAAGCCGGCACTCTGGCAATCGTTTGCCTTGTCCTTACGGATTGCTGTCGCTGTGGTGGTCATCCAATTGCTGCTAGGGAGTGCCACCGCGTGGGTGATCGTGCGACACAATTTTCGCGGCAAGGGTTTGTTCAACGGCGTAATTGACATTCCCTTTGCGATCTCCCCGGTGGTGGTCGGGTACATGCTACTGCTTGTGTTCGGCAGGAACGGATTTCTGTATCCGGTGATCAGAGCGCTTGATATCCAGGTGGCGTTCGCTGTGCCGGGGATCTTCCTGGCTACGCTGTTCGTTTCGCTGCCCTTCATGATCCGTGAAATGATCCCGGTGATAGAAAACCTGGACCGCGTTCAGGAACTGGCAGCCACCACGATGGGCGCCGGCCGCTGGACCACATTCTGGCGCATCATCTTTCCGCCGCTGCGCACCGCGCTGGTATACGGCGTGGCGCTCACCGTGGCGCGCGCCATGGGCGAGTTCGGAGCGGTGCTGGTGATCGGCGGCGGGGTGCAAGGCCGCACAGCGACCACTACACTTTACATCTTCCATGCTCTGGAGGAGCGTCAATACGTCGAGGCTTACACGGCCGCGATCATCCTTGGACTAGGGTCCGTGCTGCTCGTTTCGTTTGCGGACTGGGTCAGGCATCGCAGCACCCCGCAGTAATTTTCCCCGGCCTCGTCGACTATAATCGCGCCGAGGTTTCATGAACCCACATTCGCTACAAAATCTCGCTAAGCGACAGGCCGCGCTCGCGAATTTGCTGACCCGTGAAGGACTGGATGCCTTGACGCTCAATGCTGGCCCCAGCCAGACATACTTCGCCGGTCTGCATTTTCATCTTATGGAGCGGCCGATTGTTTGGGTTTTTGCGGGTAAGCAGAAATCAGTCTTGGTGCTTCCCGGATTCGAAAGGGGCAAGGTTGAAAGCGACACCATAAAGACAGTGGCCTATGGTGAGAACCCGACCCTTTGGCAGCAGAGCTTCAATGAGGCAGCCAGGCTGTTTGGAGGATCGCAAAAAATCGGCGTGGAAGCGCTACGCATGCGCGTGATGGAACTGCGTTACCTGGAGACAGCCTTCCCGGGTGCGCAATTCGTGGCCGCAGAGCCCCTGGTAGCGAAGTTGCGCATGCATAAGGACTCCGATGAGGTGGCTGCCATGAAGAAAGCAGCCGAGATTGCCGAGGCAGCGCTCTCCGCGACGCTCCCAAAGATTAAGATCGGTATGACGGAAAAACAGATAGCCAGTGCGCTGGTCCAGCA
>JBOGUK010000019.1:0-3567 GCA_050695915.1 Anaerolineales bacterium | reverse complement strand
GGACCTCCTCGCGCCCCGAGTATCCCAGGGATTCAAGCGCATTTTGCCGGATCACCGATGCACTGTCAGAGTCCATAACGCGCAGCAATTCCGTTTCGATGTCCTTCAGGTTGGACGCCGGAATCCTGCTTATCTCGCCCAGGTACACATAGCGCCCCAACGCGGCAGCAGCCTGGGCGCGCACTTCAGCATCCTCGTCTTGTTTAAGGATATCCAGGAAGGTTTGCGCCAGGTCAGGCTGTTCAGACGGCCACAGGGCTCGAATCGCCACGATGCGCAGTTCAGGTTCTTCATCATTCAAAGCCATGCGGTTCACGGCATCGAATTGCATCACCGTATTGCTCTCAGCGAGCAGTTCCAAGTCTTCAAGCACACCCAGCCGGCGCTGGAATGACAACTGCGGCCAGACGCGCCTGATCAACCCAAGCTCCTCGCCCTCCAAACCGGACAGCCTGTAAAGATAACGGGCGGGAAACGGGTTGGCCTCGTCCCTCAGGGCGACGATCAGTTCGTCGAACGAGATTTCGCTTTGATCCGCAGGCAGAGGTTCACTCATGGAAAAACGACCGGGTTCAAGAAATCCTGGATATTCACGTAAAAGATCAAGATGAACAGCAAAGCCAGGCCCACAAGATTGACAACATTCTCGTACGTTGCCGGAATTCTCCGGCGAAATAGGATTTCGGGCAGCGTGAACAGGATGCGCCCGCCGTCCAGCGCAGGGACCGGCAATAAGTTCAATAATCCAAGGGAAATAGAAATGGAGGCAAAGAACGCCAGCGTGTTGATGCCCGGTGGGACCTGGCTTTCGAGCGATGCATCCGCCTCGCGCACTTCGCTGTAGAGATCGTACATTCCCTTGTAGCCAACCAGGCGCCCCTGATCGGGACTTACTTCGCCGCTGAGCAATCTGCCCGGCAACGTGACCAGGGCGTTCACCTGTTCCCCGATTGCCTGGACGCTGAAAACCACGGATTCGCCAAAAGTGATCGGCACCCGCGGATTGCCCATGGCGATGCCTATGGCGCCGTCGGCAGGCGGCGGGTCGCGTGGGATTAGGCTGGCGGTGTTGACCGCGCCGTCGCGTTGATAAGTTATTGCGATCGTCTCACCTAAATGGGCATAAATCTCGTTGCGCAATTGCTCCGTGCTGTTGACCTCAACGTCGTTTACCTTCAACACAATGTCACCCGTGCGCAGACCTGCGCCGGCAGCCGGTGATCCCGCAGATACGTCCATGATCTGGACTGTGGTCAGATCGGGTTTGCCCAACTGCATGAAGATAAAAACAAAAATGAGCAGCGCGGCCAGAATGTTCATCGCTGGGCCGGAAGCGAGGACGAAGATGCGCGTCCAGGGAGACGATGCCGCGAGGCCGCCAGGTACCTTCGGGTCGTTCTCGCCCGCAGGGCGCACAAAGCCGCCCAACGGGATCCAGTTCAAGGTGAAGTCGGTTTCGCCGGCGCGAAAAAGGCGCACCAGCCGCGGGGGAAAACCAATGCCGAACTCCTGGATCTTAATGCCGGAGAGCTTGGCGGCGAAGAAGTGCCCCAGTTCGTGGACGACGATCAGCGCAGCCAGTGCGGCGATGAATTGCAAAATGGGTAGTGCGGTCATGAATTATCCTTTAGTGACGAATGATTATATCCAGCTATGCAAGTTTCCTATTTATCGCAGTTTGTTTTGCAATGTGGCTAGGACATTGCCATCCCTCGTCGCAGCCAGCTGCTCCTCGGGACAGGCTGCTTGCGCCGCTATGCGTCGCAATGCTCCTCGCAATGGGAGCCTAGAGAAGTATCACGCCTCCCCCCACCCCGGATTCCAGCACGCGGATCACACCGGGGACTTTTCGCAATTCGCTGGCCACACGGTCTTTATCCTTTGCTTCGCACAACACGTGAACATTGGGTCCCGCATCCAGCGTGCTGCAGACGGCGAGCCCGCCGGCGCGCCATTGGCGCACGGCGTGCATGACAGTGATGGAGGCGGGTTCCCAGTAAAACAACGGCGGTGTGGATGTCATCATCACCGAGTGCATTAAATTGCTGTCCAGCTCCACGATTTCAGCGAGTTTATCGAAAGCACGCTCGAGGATTGCGTCCCGACAGCGCTGCAGGCGCTCGGCTGCGCCTGCCAGCCGTGCGGTTTGCAATGGAGATGTGGCCACCAATTCATGTCCGCGTGTGGACCCCACGGACTTGCGTTCCTCGCTCACGATGGCGATGCAATCTGCCAGCGCCCAATGATCGGGCGGCGAGATGGATTCGGCATAGCTGGTTTCATCATCCTCGCCTGCATGCCATTCCACGAAGCCGCCAGACACCGAGCGGCTCGCGGAACCGGAGCCGCGCCGCGCCAGCCGGGAAAGCGACCGCTCGTCCAGCTGCAGCCCGGCCGCTACGGTTGCCGCCAGCGCCAGGGCAGCGAACGCGGAAGACGAGGAGGCGATGCCCGCTCCGCTGGGGAAGTTGTTTTGGCTTTCCACGCGCGCTTTAGCTTCGATTCCCGCCAACCCGCGAACGATATCGAGAAATACCGAGACGCGTTGCAATTGATCTGCCGTTGCGGCCTGTCCATCCAGAACAAGTTCATCCTTTTCTAGCCCCGAATCGAATTCAACGCTCGTTTCCGTGCGCAGATCCCCCAAGTTCATCGAAAGGGAGCTGTTTGCCGGTATGCGAAGCTCGCTGTCCCGATTGCCCCAATATTTGATGAAGGCGATATTAGGGTGGGCGAGCGCGGCGGCCCGTTTCGGGATCACCATGGCATTCTACGACGATAATTAATAATCATCATGCCGGGGCAAGGGGTTTTGCGAAGGCCGAGCACGAAACATCCAGACCGCCTTTCCTGTCAAGCAAGGTCCTAGAAGTAACATGTAACATGTCATATCGCGACACAGACTTATTACATCTTTAACCCGGATGATTAATTCCCAATTTCACGAAGCGTTTCCTTTTTTGCAAGGTTGATAAGTTGATAGCCGGATACACACCCTGTTAGCAACTTGACAGTACAACAAACATTGGGCTGCGGTCTGCGTCGCCTACCCTCTCCCGGAAGATATTATTCCGCGAACTCCCCACCCCCCCCCGCCCCCCATCTAACGCACTTCACCATGCTGATCCCAGCATCCAGCCTTATCTGGTGGACAGTTGATAGTGAACAGTTTTAAAGAGACCGAATACAGATTGTTTTTTCCCGGTTCCATTGCCATTATCCAGCAAAAGCGTATTCAGTGTGGATTTTGAGGGCCTTTGTAAAGGCGTTGACCCCTGCCCATCCGCACCATGCTGAGCTGCCAATGGGGGGCATTTCATGTCGTCATTGGCTTGGCGAAGCATCCACCGATGTGACGCTTTCCAATTCCCATCTCTTCTGTCGAACAGGCTAATGGGTGGATTCTTCACTTCGTCACGGCTGGCTTCGCCCGCCTTCCTCGTTCAGAATGGCGAATACTACAGGACAGACGGTTGATAGTAAACAGTTTACAGAGAGCCGAATACTGATTGTATTTCCCGTTTCTCATCGCTTTTATCCAGCAAAAGCGCTTTGGCGGGGCGGTTC
>JBOGUK010000018.1:0-4875 GCA_050695915.1 Anaerolineales bacterium | reverse complement strand
TCCTGGGGGGACGCGCAGTGGCCCTGGAACTCGGCCAGGCAATGGCGCGCTTCGGAGTTGATGTCCTCATCCTGCAGCGCAGCCCGCGCCTGATTCCCGATCAGGAGCCGGATGCCAGCCGCGCCATCAAGGATTACTTCGAGCGGGAGGGTATCGCGGTGGTCACCGGTGTTCAGATCGAACGTTTGAGTCGCGCCGGGCAAAAGCGTACGGTGCATGCCCGCGTCGCCGGACGTGAGCGGCAATTTTCTGCCGACCAAATCCTGATGGCGCTCGGTCGCGAGGCGAACACCGAAGGAATGGGTCTGGATACCGTTGGCGTCGAAGTCGACGCGGATGGCAGGGTCATTGTGGATGCGAGCATGCAAACCAGCAATCCGGCCATCTATGCCGCGGGCGACGTAACGATCAATCCCGAGTTTGTCTATGTGGCTGCCGCGGGCGGTTCGCTGGCGGCGCAGAATGCGCTTGCGGAGGGCAAAAAGCCGCTCGATCTTTCCACCATGCCCTCGGTGATCTTCACCGATCCTCAGATTGCCGCGGTTGGATTTACGGAAGCGCGCGCCAGAGAAAAGGGGTTCGATGTGATCACCAGTGTTATCGGCCTGGAATACGTAGCCCGTGCCCAGGCTGCGCGTGACACACGCGGCCTGATCAAGCTGGTGGCGGACAAAGCGAGCAGGCGACTACTGGGCGCCCACCTGGTGGCGGCTGAAGCTGGCGAAGCCATCCAGACCGCGGCTCTGGCCATCAAGTTCGGCGCGACGATCGATGATCTGACGGATACGCTCTTCCCTTACCTCACGCAAGTGGAAGGCATCAAGCTGGCTGCGCTCGCTTTTGATAAGGATCTGGCGATGCTCTCGTGCTGCGCGAGCTGATCGGCACAGAAACGCGTTCGATATAAGGAGTTACTAAATGGTTGTACAGACTTTATCTAGATTTGATGAACAACAACTGATTGAAAACATGAGTGCTTACATTGACACAGTGCGGGAACAAATTCCCGGGATGTATGGAACTGTGAAAATCCTCTCGCACGGCAAACCCTTGGTTCCCCAGCGCCTCGCGGCCGAGCTTCAGCTTGGACCCGAGGAGTTGAAAAGGATCTTTCGCATTGGAGAGAAGGATGAGGATGGCAATTTGGTGGGGTTTGGGCTATCTCTAGTGCCCACACCGCACCGCTACCAGGTTGGCGATCGAAAAATGTATGCGTGGTGCGCAGCCGACGCCATTATGTTTTCCATATTCCTCAAATCCGATGCCCTGGTTGAATCGCGCGATCCCATCAGTGGGGAAGAGATCAGGCTGACTGCAACTCCTGCGGGCGTACAGAGGCTGGATCCCAGCACTGCTGTGATCTCGCACCCTGCGGAGGGCGATGAGTTTGAGCATGTGCGCGCCCAACTGTGCAATGTGACTCACTTCTTTGCTTCCACCGAAACGGCGCAGAAATATGTCGAAAAGCATCCGGGGTTGCTCATCATTCCGGTGGAACAAGGGTTCAAAATCTGGAGCCGGGTATATGACCGCGAGCCGTACAAATCGATGATCGCGGAGCTTTAGGGTTCTTGCGTCGAAATGATGTACGGCAGGACAACTGCCGTACATCATTCACTGCTTAAGTCTTTTTGATTTCCACCCGCTGTTAGGCAGCGTTCTTATCGCTCTCCCCTAGGCCAAACAAGAATCGGCATGTTCACCACGAATTCGGTTGGTTCGATCACCAGTTCGCCGTCGGCTTCCGCCTGCATGATCTCATCTACGCTTTGTAACAACCGCGCGGTCGCTTCGCCAGCCCAGGTCACCAGATTCACGCGGCGCAGCGGGCTATACCCGGCTTCGCCAGGGACGCTGTCAAACACATCGGGCTGGTAACCAAACGGCCCCATCCCGCTAACGCCATTGGTGAACACATAAACTTCGCCCAACGTGGACTGCGGGACATTGGCGAGCTGCGGCGCCACAACTACCTGCGGGCCCATCATCTCAGTGAGCATGCCTGCCACACCCGCATCCGAGGCCTCAGTGTGGATGAAGAGCACTTCGCCTCCGTTGTAATAGCCCATCACAAGCGGGGCAAAATCCTGCGAACTTTGCCCCGCGGCTGTGCCAGCTTGCATGTCCTGCATGCCGGCCATGCCTGTGTCGCCAGTTGCTGAACATGCCACGCCTAAAACCATCAGCAGGCTCAATAACAAGAAGATTGGTTTCACTTTCGACCTCCTGACCTCCCGACATCAAGACTTCTCGACATCCACAGGATAACCTAGTCGTTCCAGCCGAGAGACGATCTCATCATGGGTTGTGGTTTCGCCTTCGAGCGTCACTAGTACCTTTTGTGTCTGCCGATCAGCCTTCACGCTTGAAACGCCTTCCATTCTTCCAATCACATTTTGGATGCGGCTCTGGCACCCTTCGCAGTGAATTGCGTTTTCGCGGATTTTGATTTCAACAGGTTTCAAGGCTCTCCTCCAGGGTTTCGCCTCCCCGCGTTACGGAAGAAAAGGGAAAAACCATCTTACGAATGATTCATTGCCTTCCAAAACAAAGGCGACAGTCAACGCGCCCACGGCCAACATAACTGCCCCGCTTACCCGGCGTATGGATGCGATGCTGGCGTTCATCCTGCGGATGAGCATAGATTGAGCGAGGCCAACCAGCAATGTAGCTGCGATCATCAGGACGGCCATGGTTCCAGCGAAGACGGCGAACGCGCCAAGGGAGACCCAAAACCGGCCGAGGGTGAACGTGTAGAGCAATAGCGCCAGCATCAACGCGCCGGTGCAGCCGATGCCTATGAGGTTGTACAGCGCGCCGTACAAAAAGGAGGCTGCAGCCGGCCGCCTGGCAGCCGGGTCGTCGATATCCACCTTGCCTGCCAGCCGCGCCAGCGGCCCGATCAGCACATCCCTGCCGAGCAGAAATTGCGCGCCCAGATAAGCGACGAACAGGCCGCCCAGCAGCCGCGGCAGCAGGATGGTCCAGGGATCTTCACGCGGATCCGGGCTGAAGGGCGCCGCGCTGCCGAAAATCCCGATGAGAACCCCAAGCGCCAGGTTGACTGCGAGCACTCCCAAGGCCGCAGCCACGCCCAGCCACAGGGAACGAGCAACGTTCTTTTCTCCGTGCTGCAGGCCGATCTGGAAGGTCATGTAACCCGGGAGGAGGGGGAAAACACAGGGCGAGAAAAAAGCCGCCACGCCCATCACGGCCGCCAACAGGAACACAGGAAGGCTCGAGAAACTTTGCGGGATCATCAGGGAGTAGACGAAGGCGAGGAACCCGAGCCTGTAGCCGAGTACGCCGAGAAGCACGGCAGCAAGCGCCAGCAACCCTCCTACGAAGAGGCCTGGTTCAAGCCTTTTGTTTGTTCTAGCGTTCAAGTTGCCCATTTTTAGAGGGTCATCGAAGACACGAAAACAGTTTTTGATAAGAACGAGGCAATCCTTATTTTACGGATTCCAGCCGCTGGAATGTCAAGTCGAAAAACATCGGCCGCGATTACTGCACCTTTGTTCTAAAAACAGGTTTATAATCTTGCCCCGTTTGGCGAACCATTACCACGCGAAACTGGTACGGATGCGGTTGTTTTGAGCAGGAGCAAGCTTGAACGCGATTGAAATCAGTCATTTACGGCGGGTGTTCAAAACCAACGTTGGGCGCTTCCGCCGGCAAACGAAGGAAGTCGTCGCTGTGGATGACGTGTCCTTCGACGTCAAACCTGGCGAACTCTTCGGCCTGCTTGGCCCTAACGGCGCGGGTAAGACCACTACGGTGAAGATGCTTACCACGCTGCTGATCCCCACCAGCGGCCAGGCGTTCATTAACGGCATCGACGTTGTGAAGGACGCCGAAAAGATCCGCTCCCGCATCGGTTTCATCTTCGGCGGTGAGCGCGGGCTTTATTGGCGCCTCTCGGCGATCGACAACCTGCGCTACTTCGCCAGTCTGTACAATGTGGAACCTTCCGTCGCCGCGAAGCGCATCCCGTATTTGATCGAGCTGGTAGGACTCAAGGATCGTGAACGCGAAAAAGTGGAAGGCTATTCGCGCGGCATGAAACAGCGCCTGCACATCGCTCGTTCGCTGATCCATGATCCCGAAGTGCTCTTCCTCGATGAGCCTACCATCGGCCTCGACCCCGTGGGTGCGCGCGAACTGCGCCAGGTGGTGCGTAATCTGCAGGATGAAAAGAAAACCATCCTGCTCACCACTCACTACATGTTCGAGGCGGATGCGCTGTGCCAGCGCATTGGGGTGATCGCCAAGGGCAACATCGTTGCCCTGGACACTCCTTCCGAGCTCAAGAAATTGGTCATCGATCTCTCAGTGATCGAAGTTGAAGTGTTCGGCATTGATGATGCCCTGTTAACCAAACTGCGCGGCCTGAGTTTTGTGGATAATGTCTCGGTGGAGAACCGCGATCAGGTGCAGGCGCTTATGGTGCAGACCAAACGCGGCGCTGAAGCCATTCCAGATCTGATAGTGCAACTGGACGGCACGCGGGTTGGTAAAGTGATCGCACGCGAACCTACTTTGGAAGACGCATATGTACGCCTTGTTGGAGATGTTCACCATGGCCCCGAATAACATCCGAACTCAACTGCGCAGTTGGGCGCGCACCATTGGCATCACCTTCGAGGTCACTCTGCGCCAGAACTTTACCGATGCGTTCATTGTCTTCGCCATCATTGTCCAGCCCATCATCATCGCGGTGATCGCGCTGTGGATGCTGCGCGAACGCGGCGGGGACTATGCCATCTTCGTGGTCGTGGGCTCCGGGATGACCGGGCTGTGGAGCAGTTTGCTCTTCATCAGCGGCAACAGCATCACTGAAGAACGCTGGGTGGGCACGTTGGAAAACCTGGTCGC
>JBOGUK010000017.1:0-14095 GCA_050695915.1 Anaerolineales bacterium | reverse complement strand
GGGCTAGGCTCGCTACTCATCGACCTTGATCAACTCGAAGAGGCGCGCCGCTACTTAAACGAGGCGCTTAAGCTCGGTTCGCAGACTGGTGAAACTCGAGAACTGAGACTGATCCACTTAAGCTTAGCAGCCTTGGAAAGGCTCAATGGGAGATTTAACGAGGCGTTGAATTGGCTGAGAAAGTCAGGAGAAGCCACAAAGGGCGCGACCAACTCAATCGACTACGCCCTTGAATTAGGAAACATCTACGCAGCCATGGAGCAGCGCGAGCTTGCACTAGAGCAATTCGAAACTACTCTCACCCCGGAAAAAACAGTTGAGGGCTTAAGCCAGAGCCAGGTTTTGGCCGCGTTTGCGGCTGCGCGAATGCATTTTTACCTTGGACGAGAATCCGAAGTTTGGGGGCGTTTAGAACTATGCTTGAAGGGGGCGGCCAAATTGGGTTACGACCATTTCCTGGTGATTTCGGCGTATCGAAACCAAGATTTTATCGATCACCTCGCGAAGAATAACCCCTCGGCTCAACTCCAAAACCTGATATCAAGGGCCAGTCAATTCCAACCCGGCGAGGAATTGCTTGAACCCGAAACAATCGTCGAAAAAGTCCCCGATGTGCACATCCAAGTTCAAGCTTTCGGCCACGTCCAGGTGCGCCGAAATGGGGAATTGCTGCCCTCAACAATTTGGACGTCAAACCGGGCCCGTGCGCTTTTCTTCTACCTCCTTTTGCACGAAAAAGCCGGCAAAGAAACGATTGGCCTCGACTTTTGGCCCGATTTCAGCCCGGGGAAAGTTAGCAGTAATTTTCACTCCACGCTTTGGCGCTTACGGCAAGCCCTGGGGTTTAGGGATGCCATTGTTTTTGAGGAAGAGCAATACAAGTTCCACCCGTCCATTACGGTCTGGTACGACGTAGCGGAATTCCAAAACTATGTCCGCCAGGCCCGATCAGAAAAATTGTCTCGCGCGGCCAGGAGCGAACTGTTACAGCAAGCAATTACTCTTTATCAAGGCCCTTACTTGCCGGATGTATACATGGACTGGGCCGATCAATACAGGGACGAACTGCGCAATACTTACCTGGAGGCGTTGGCTAGCTTAGCCAGCATCGAGGCAAAAAACAAGAGATTTGGCGAATCAAGGAAACTCTATGAGAAAATCGTTTCTGTAGACCCCTACCGCGACGCGATCCACTTGGAACTGATGAAATGCCTGACTCTAATGGGTTCGCCGTCCGCCGCGCTGGCTCATTACAAACGATATAAGGCTCTGCTGCGCAAGGAGCTCAACGTAGAGCCTCTACCGGAGCTGCAGGAATACTTTGAACAATTAGCCGTAAAAGCATAAAAATTTAGGTTATTCGGAGGTCAGTGATCGTAACGTACGTCAAAAAGCCTCGTTTACTTGCGGTACTAAGGGCTACTCAATCATGGGTAGCCCTTTCCATTTTGTGACGATTTGTCATAGGTACGTTCATAGGGTGCTCGCTAGAATGCGCCCAATCTAATCCTTCAAAGGAGAAAAACATGTCGAACAAAATCTTTAGTAATTACCCTGTCGGTGGAGGAATTGGCGGCGGGCTCCTGGCTGATTACCCAGTCGGTGGCGGCATTGGCGGCGGGCCTTTGGCCAATTATCCAGTTGGGGGCGGAATAGGTGGTGGCCCCCAGGCTAACTACCCCGTTGGCGGCGGTATCGGCGGATAGTCGATCCCTATATTAATTGACTGAAAACAGGAGAAAAGATGTCTAAGCTGAAATTAAACGCAATCGCAACACAGGCGCTTTTGGACGACGAGTTTAAGGCTGCCATGCTGAGCGGGCGCCTCCAGGACAAACTGAGCGCCTTCCAGCTCAACGAAGCTGAAATGCAGGCTGTCAGCTCTATCCAAGCAATGGATTTGGATCAGTTTATGCGCCGCTTGGGCAACCTGATCCAGCTGGCGCCAGCGCTCAGCTAAAACGCCGCCGCAGATTTGCCCTGGCCTGAAAAGTAGCAGGCCAGCAGTAAACGCCGAACGAGACGGATGTCTCTGTTCGACGTTTAGGCGTCTCTGGATAGCGTGGTTTGCACCTTGTGCAATAGCAAGATTTTTGCGTTTTGAACATGACGACTTCGCACCCCAAGCAGGGTAACAAAGCCGATTCCTCAGGCAGGAATATGGAGGGCAACGGCTTTAATCTTGGCGCTCTTTCAGATAGCACTCAGGAGCCGATCCTGATTCTGGACGCCAAGAACGGCAGGGTTGTTGACGCAAATCAACCTGCATTGCATTTATTCAGCTATCAGGCTGATTTCATTCGAAAAAAGAACATCTGGCAGCTTAGTTCCCGAAAACATGGCAACGGGAAATCCGTTAAACATCACATCTCAGAAAAAATTGATGAAGCCCTCGAGGGAAAGTCTCCCGTTTTTGACTGGATCTACGAAAACCGAATGGGTAAAGAAATCCACACCAGAGTGCTCTTGTCCCGCATCACTATTGAAGATAGAAATTATCTCCGGGCATACATCACTGAGACAGAGCCCGGGACGGTCAGCAACGGCGCCGGCCTGCAGTGGGCAGTCAAGCAAACGGACCAATTTGCCGGCCTTGCACTAGCCGGCGCCGGCATCGCCTCCAGCCTGGAGCTGGAAAAAATATTACTCGTTGTGGCTCAGCAGTTTACTAACCTTTTGGATGTTCCAATTTGCGTGCTTTCAGAGATTGATCCCGGCTCTGGCAAGTTGCTCCCAAAAATGGAATTTATTAATCCGAGAAATGCATCGACAAATGGCACGGCCAAACCGATCTCGCTGGCTGCTCCTTTGGCGCTCGAAAGCGTATTGAGCAATTCACGACCCCTGCAAAAACGGATTGACGATGCCCTGCTTTCAACCGTCGAGCGCAACGTACTCACGCAGGCTAAAGTGAAATCACTGCTCGCACTTCCTTTGACTGCCCAGAACCGCAACGTTGGAGTAGTCGAACTTCAAGATATTCATTCAGTGCGAAACTTTACTGACCAGGAGATTTATTTGGCTCAAACGTTAAGTCACCAGGCGGCAGCGGCAATCGAAAACGCCCGTTTGTTTAGCTCTGCAAACCGCCAGTTGAAGGAATTAAGCGCCCTGAACCAGGTCGCAACAGCAGCAACCGAAGCCACGAGCGAAGACGACCTGATCCAGTTCACCACGCAGGTAATCCGAGATAATTTTTATCCGGATAACTTTGGAGTGCTGCTTTTGGCAAATGATTCCCAGGGATTGGCGATCCATCCTTCGTACGAATCGGACCCAAATATTAAATTAAAAACGATTCCCCTGGGAGTGGGGGTTACCGGGAGTGTGGCCGTCTCTGGACAGCCCAAACTCGTGGGGGATGTTCGCAACTCCAGAGAGTACCTAGGCTATGACGCCCGAACGTTATCCGAACTCTGCGTTCCTATGAAAATCGGGGATCGCGTAATCGGCGTTATCAATGCGGAAAGCCGCGATCTGAATCACTTCAACGAAGATGACGAACGATTATTGACGACTATCGCAGGCCAACTTGCCAGCGGGATAGAGCGACTGCGCAACCAGGACGCTGAACGGAGAAGAGCAAAACAGCTAGCCGTACTCAACAAGCTCACCACGAAAATGGGCGGTGTTTTGGATCGCCAAACCCTTTTCGACATTGTAGTCGAAGGGTTAAACCAATACATGGGCTATTTCTCAAGTGATATCTCCTGGGTGGATGAGGGTTCCCAAGAGTATGTGATGGAAGCGGTTAGCGGCGCTTTTGAAGCCATCGTGCGGAAAAAAGATTACAGGCAACCCTTTGGTGTTGGTTTGCTTGGTCTGGCAGAAAAGACCGGGACACCGGTGATTGTTGGGGATGTGCATAATAACGAAAGTTACTTCCTTATTCCTGGGCTCGAAGCCATTAATTCCGAACTGGTGATTCCGATCAAGATTTATAAGAAAGTGGTTGCCTTATTGAATGTAGAAAGCACCGAGTTGAATGCATTCGACGACTATGAAGCATCCGCCCTAACGACTCTCGGTGAACAAATATCCATCGCGCTTGAAAGCATTAACCTGTTTGAGTCGACGCATCGCCAGCTACAGGAACTAACCGTCCTCCACGCCATCGCCAACGCTGCGGTTGTCGCGAAGACCGAAGATGAGCTGCTTGAGCGAGCTACGGAAATCATTGGCGCCAGTATGTATCCGGATCAGTTTGGGTTCTTAATGCTGGCGGACGACAGTCCCTATTTGTATGTAAACCGCTTCTATCGCGGGGCCGAAGAGGAGCACAAGAATAAGCCTCTGCCGCTGTCGCAAGGAGTTGTCGGGAGAGTGGCAGCAACCGGGCAGGCCTGGCGCATACCTAATGTACTCAAGGAGCCAAGCTATCTGCAGGTAAGCAGGTCGATGCGCATGCGTTCCGAGTTGTGCGTTCCGATTTTAGGAAACAACACTCGCGTGCTGGGTGTGATCAATGCCGAAAGCGCCAAGGTGGCCGCGTTTACCGATGGGGACATGCGGCTACTCACTACCATCGCCGGCCAAATGGGCACCGCGATAGAAAAATTGCGTCTTTATGAATCGGAACGGGTGCAGCGAGAGCAGGCCGAGACTCTGCGCGAAGTTGCAGCCATCCTGGGAGGGGCGAGCGACAGCTCCATAGTGTTGGATTTGATCCTGGAACAGTTAAAACGCGTCGTACCCTTTGATAGCGCTTCAATTCAAATCATTAAAGGCGACGTACTTAGCATCCGAGCGGTAGCCGGGACATTGTCTCCTGATGTAATAGGCCACGAACTTCCAATCAGCCAAGATAAGTTCACCCATCCACTGCTCTACGAACATCGAACGGTTCTATATGAAGATATCGGGGATCATCCAGACTGGATGCACGCTCCAGGCGCTGTCGGCGTGAAATCCTGGATCGGAGCTCCTTTGGTTGTGCGCGGAGAATGCATCGGAGTGCTCACCGTCGATGGCTATGCCGCCAAGCAATTCACGGAAGCCGACGCGCAACTGGTTTCGTCATTTGCGCATCACGCGGGCATTGCACTTGAGAACACAAGGTTGGTCGAGGAATTGAAGGAGTCGTTTATTCAAACGGTCAGCGCCCTGGCCGGCGCGATTGATGTGCGCGATAGCTACACGGGAGGGCATAGCCAGAGGCTTGCTGACCTCGCCGTGAGAACCGGCCTTAAGCTGGGTTGCTCAGATGAAGAACTAGGGGATCTGCGCTGGGCCGCACTCCTCCATGATATTGGGAAGATAGGCGTCCCGGATGAAATTCTGCGCAAGCCAAGCTCGCTGGAACATCGTGAGGTCGAGATCATGCGTCGACACCCGGAAATAGGCGCCCGCATTGTGGAACCCGTGCGCAATCTGGCGACAGTGGCGCCGATCATTCGCGCCCACCAGGAACGATATGACGGCACAGGCTATCCGGACAAGCTCAAAGGGGATGAGATTCCAAAGATCGCGCGCATCATTAGTGTTGTGGATGCTTACGTGGCAATGACCGACGAACGCGTTTATCGTAAAGCGCTAAGCCACGGGCAAGCAGTGGCAGAACTACGCCGTTGCAGCGGAACGCAATTTGATCCAATTGTAGTGAATGCCTTTTTAGATGTTCTACTGGAAGCCCTGCAACCAGTTTCTACAGAATTAGCATAGCATCCCCAAAAGAGTAAAAACGGTAATTCATGTCTATCGCTTTACGGTAAGCGTGGAGTATTGTTTCCCGGCCGGCAAAAGCACACACAAGCATAAGGAGAGTTGAGCGAGGCAAGTGGAAGTTCGTAATCATGGCATCGACGATCTTAAACTCATAGCCTGGCAGAATAAAAAGCTTTGTACGTCCCTCAAAAGATCTGATCTCTCGTCCACTGGCAACTCGGGCTGCGGTTTCCAGCACCCGGACGGTCGTTGTGCCGACGGCAACAATCCTCCCACCCCGCTCCCAGCACGCATTGATTGCCTCAGCGGTTTCCGGGGACAAACGGCACCATTCAGAATGGATTTTGTGCTCGCCGGGATCAATTTCGCTTACTGGGGCAAACGTATCCAGTCCGACATGTAACAGCACTTCTGCAAAATCAACTTCCTTTTCTTTCAATCCTTCAATCAGATGCGGCGTAAAGTGCAATCCAGCCGTTGGCGCTGCGGCTGAACCCAGTTCTTTCGAATACACTGTCTGATATCGCTCCGCATCCTTGAGCGGTTCCGTTATGTAAGGTGGGAGAGGCATTTGTCCAACTACTGACAGCATCTCTTCCACAGGGCTACTGAAAACAATTTCACGCTGAGCACCGCCCAGATCATCAGCGATTTCAGCGGTTACGCCCTCCTTGATCTGGATGTTCGTACCCGTCTTTAACCGCTTCCCCCCAACCAGCGCTTTCCAGCGGAGGAGATCCACCTTTTCCAGCAACAGGATTTCAACTCGTCCACCGCTGGGGACTTTTTTTCCATGAAGCCGCGCCGGAACTACCCGGCTTCTGTTGACCACAAGCAAATCCCCGGCTTTCAGGTAATCATCAATGTCAAAAAATTGTTTATGCTCATACCCCCCATTGAGTCGATGCAAGATAAACAATCGCGATGAGTCGCGCGGCTCAACCGGGCGTTGAGCGATTAAGGAAGCGGGGAGTTGGTAATCGAAGTCCGAAGTTTTCAGTTGAAGCTTAGCGGTTCAAGCGTGCAAATAAGTTGAGAATTACCGTTAGGAAAATAGATAGAAGAATACTTGTCCCCAGCGGGATGAGACACGTTAACTGATCTGTTTCAAATCGAAAATCGCCTGGCAATCGGCCCAAAATGGTTCCAATCCTTGGAAAGGCAATCAGCAAGCCCCCGATCACGACCAGCGCAACACCTATGAGCAGGACAAAGCGACCTAAACCTCCCATTAGTAGCTAAAACAATGAAGGTGGCTGGGGCACAACAGGATACGTCAATCCAAGATGAGCACAGGCCTCCTGGGTTGCAATCCTTCCCTGGGCGCGTCGTTCAAGAAATCCCAGTTGCATGAGGTAAGGCTCCACAACCTCCATGATCGTATCAGACTCCTCGCTCACTGACGCCGCAAGCGTATTCAGACCCACAGGACCGCAGCCGAACTTCTGAACAATTGCCTGCAAAACCCGGCGATCAAGGTCATCCAAACCCAACTCGTCCACATCAAGCAAGTCAAGCGCATCCTGGGCAACCCGACTGGTCACCACTCCTCTCGCCCTGACATCTGCGAAATCTCGTACCCGCCGCAGCAATCGCAAAGCAACGCGTGGTGTCCCTCGAGCTCGAACAGATATTTCTTCCAGCCCACCCTCCTCGACATCGGCTTCCAACCGTGCGGCGGCCCTCTCAAGAATCTGTCGTATCTCTTCGGGTTGGTAATAGTCTAAACGAAAGGTAGCGCCAAAACGTGCGCGCAACGGAGCTGTAAGCAACGCTAAGCGTGTGGTAGCGCCCACTACCGTGAACCGGGGCAAATTCAATCTCAGTGCGCGGGCTGAAGGCCCTTTCCCGATCACAATATCGATCGAATAATCCTCCATCGCCGGATACAGGATCTCTTCCACTGTTTTTCCCAGACGGTGAATCTCGTCTATAAACAATACGTCCCCCTGGTTTAAATTGCTGAGGATTGCGGCAAGATCGCCCGGTCTTTCGATCGCAGGTCCCGAGGTCATTTTGATGTTCACCCCCATTTCATTTGAAAGGATGTGCGCTAATGTCGTCTTACCGAGTCCCGGCGGCCCATAAAAAAGGACGTGCTCCAATGGTTCGCCGCGCTGTTTCGTTGCCGCGATCAGGATCGCCAGATTTTGCTTCACTTTTCCCTGGCCAATGAACTCTCCCAGGGTGCGCGGGCGCAGTGCCGGCTCAAACCGATCGTCCGAACGAGGAATGGGATCTACCAGACGCGGCTGGACTGAATTCATCGCGGAGATTATACATGAGGGTGTATTGCGTTTCCTGTGCGATTTGCGCCTGATCGTTGAACTATAATCACTCAACTTTTTCGAGGAGCGAACCATGTCAAAGACACACGCGTCCACCCACCCTCTCGTTATGCACAAGTTGCGCATCCTTCGCGACAAAGAAACCGAACCGCGCAAGTTCCGCGAGTTAATCGGGGAGATCAGCGCACTGTTAACCTATGAAGCAACCATTGATCTGCAGACGCGACCCCGTAATGTCGTCAGCCCGATGGGAAGCACCGAGGGGCAAGAGCTCGTCGAAAACATTGGTCTCGTGCCAATCCTTCGAGCCGGCTTAGGCATGGTTGACGGAGTTTGGAACCTTATCCCCGACGCGCAGGTGTGGCACATTGGGCTGTACCGAGACGAGAAAACTTTGCAGCCTGTCGAGTATTACAACAAACTTCCCACCGCACCAACCGTCGGCGTATGCCTCGTACTAGATCCCATGCTGGCCACGGGCGGCTCAGCGGTAGCTACGGTGTCGATCCTTAAGGAATGGGGGGTCAAGAAAATCAAGTACATCGGCATATTGGGAGCGCCAGAAGGCATCAACCACTTGAGGAACGCTCATCCAGACGTTCCGATCTATCTGGGTACGATTGACGATCATCTGAATGACATTGGCTATATCGTCCCGGGACTTGGAGACGCCGGCGATCGCCAATTCGGCACTGGATGAGCTCCCCAACATTTCTGTTAACCCCTCGGAGTTGAGTTTTCATATTTTTAAGGTGTACACTGTTCGTCACCATGCTGCGAAAAGCAAACATAAAGTCTAAGAAAAAACGAGGCAATACTTCCCAAGATTCAAGGGAGAAAAAACTTCGCGCCGAACTAACAAACCTGAAACGACGTTACGAGAAGATTGCCCTCGAAAAGAATTTTCTCGAACGCGCGATGAAGGATCTAAATTTCCACAATAACGCCCACGACGGGGTCGTATACACGGATTCACAGGGCCGCATCGTTTATGCCAATCCGTATTTCCTCAGCATGATGGAAATTGAGGACGAAAACCAGATCCTGAAAAGGCAATTTCCTGAATATATGTGGACAGACGCCGGAGAGGCGAAGCGGCTGTTTGCCGATATTAAGCAGGATGGTTTCGTGCGCGAGCGCGAAATGGCCCTGCTTAATCGGGAAGGGCAACCAGTCTTTGCTATGTGCTCCGGGGTCGCAAGCAAGGACGAAAACGGAAATGTGATCGGCAGCGAGATCATGTTCTGCAACATCACGAGCAAGCGCAAATTCCAGGCCCAGTTGCTCGAACAGATCGCGCTTTTGGATGCTGTGCTCCAAAGCACGCCAGACCCGGTGCTTGTGCTAAACGCAGACTACGAGCTGGAACGAACGAATGATGCCGCTCAAAAGCTGTTTGTCACTTCGTCAAACAAGAAGTTCCTAGAACTTTTAATTTCATCCTCTGCCGACGACCAAATCGTTGCTGCCATTGAAAAAAAACTTGTGGCAGGAGAACCTTTTGATTTAGAAATATCACTTAGTGGGAGCCATTTCGACTTACATGCAGCTCCCCTCAAGTCGGCCAGGCAAGGTTGGGTATGTGTTCTCCACGATGTCACAATCAGAAAGCTCACCCAGGACATGCTCCAACATCATGCCTTTCATGACGGGTTGACCAATTTACCCAATAGAGCGTATTTCACCGATCGATTACAACGCGCGAATTTGCGGATCAAACACGAGCCCGATTTCCGTTACGCCGTCCTCTTCATCGACCTGGATGGACTCAAGACTGTAAACGATCGCTTCGGGCACCACACGGGTGACGAGTTGTTGATCGAATTTGCCAAGAGACTGGGGTCCAGCATCCGCCCGGCAGATCTCCCCGCGCGCGTCGGTGGAGATGAATTTGCCGTTCTGCTCGAAGATATTGGCGACCAGGAAAACGCTTTGGTAGTTGCAACCAGAATTCGTGAAACTCTGCTATACCCCTACCAACTGAGGGAACATCCCGCCTTTGAGACGACCGCTAGCATAGGTATCGCGATCAGCGGTGGCGAAATGGGCGACGTCGAGATGCTAATGCGAAACGCGGATCAAGCTATGTACCGGGCGAAGCAGCGAGGCGGGAACAGTTTCGAGATATTCGATAAAAAGATTATGCTGGATGCGAATGAACAGGCTGCAAGTCTTCCAGGGGTTGCAAGCTAGTTTTGCGCAGCAGCCCGCGCGATTTCGATAAATTCTTCCCCTTTTAAACTAGCACCGCCTACCAACGCCCCATCGATTTCAGGTTGGCCGAAGAACGAATGCGCATTTTGCGCGTTCACCGAACCGCCGTACAGAATCCGGATCCCATCGGCTATCTCACTCCCGTACAGACCTTGGAGTGTTGGACGGATGACATTGCGATGGAGTGTATTCGTGACTTCTGGTGTTGCAGCTTTACCAGTGCCTATGGCCCACACAGGTTCATAGGCGATGACAAGATCGTCAGGCGATTTGAGGTGAAGCCCATTAAGGGCCTCATTTAATTGTCGAGAAACAACCTCGGCCGCTTTCCCGGCCTCGTTTTGTTCAAGGGACTCGCCAACACAGAGGACTGGTCGGAGCCCTATTTCCAGGGCCGCCTTTACCTTGCGATGGACGTCTAAATCACTCTCGTGGAAAAGCGTCCGGCGCTCTGAATGTCCGGTGATGGCGTACGTGCAAAACTCCTTAAGCATCTTTGGTGAAAGTTCACCTGTGTAGGCGCCCTCCGTTTCCCAAAAAAGATCCTGCCCGCCCAAAGAGAAGCTGCCATCCAGAAGTGCAGATAAGGGCATGAGAGCCGTGGCAGGTGGGCAAATCAGTTTTTCAACACCAGGGATCGCTCGCAGTCCGGGCAGCATTTCATTGACGAGAACCACGGCCTCTGAGACCGTCTTGTTCATTTTCCAGTTGCCTGCAACCAGTGGAGTTCTCATTTGTCTTGCAAAGCCGCCAGACCAGGTAGTGGCTTCCCCTCAAGAAGCTCAAGAAAGGCGCCGCCGCCAGTTGAGACATGAGTGATCTTCTCCGCCAGACCGGATTTTTGTATTGCCGCTACTGAATCTCCGCCCCCAACGATGCTAACCGCATTTGCGGCGGCGACGGCTTCAGCCACAGAATAGGTGCCTTTCGAAAATGGATCGATTTCAAAAACGCCCATAGGGCCGTTCCAGACGATTGTCCTGGCATGTTTGATTTCCTTAACAAATAGCCCAACTGTCTCCGGCCCAATATCTAAGGCTCGCCAGCCATCCGGAATATCGCCGACAGGCACAACTCGTGTTGCCGCGTCCGCCTGGAGCGATTTGGCAATCACCAGATCAATTGGCAAAAGGATCTTTTCGACGGCATGCTGCAAGAGTTCCTTCGCAGTCCCGAGAGATTCGAGTTCAAAGAGGGACTTCCCCATCCCGAAACCCCTGGCCGCTAAGAAAGTGTTGGCCATTCCGCCACCGATCAAGATTTTGTCCGCTTTGTTCAAAAGATTCCGAATGACCTCGATTTTGTCGCTGATCTTTGCCCCGCCCAAAATTGAGATAAACGGCCGGGCTGGATTGCGCAACTCCTCACCTAGGTATCGAATCTCTTTTTCCATTAAGAGGCCTGCCACGGCAGGGAGATAATGTGCAACCCCTTCCGTCGAAGCATGTGCACGATGGGCTGATCCAAATGCATCATTGACATAAAGGTCAGCCATTCCAGCCAAGGACTTGGCCAGCTCTGGATCATTTTTGGTTTCACCTGTATTAAAACGTGTGTTCTCAAGGACCAGGATCTCCCCTGGTTTGAGATGGTGAGCCATTGACGTAGCATTCTCACCCGCGGTTTCGCGGACAAACTTAACGTCCGCCTTGACGAGTTGGCGCAAGTGATCTGCAACTGGCCTTAAGGAGAATTCTGCTTCTCCGGGAGATTTGGGACGTCCAAGATGAGAACACAGAATTAAAGCCGCCCCCCTTTCTAGTAAGTTGTTCAGTGTCGGCAACGCGGCACGGATTCGAGTATCGTCTGCAACTAAACCGTTCTCAATTGGGACATTAAAATCTAATCGCACCAGAATGCGTTTCCCGCTCGGCTCAATATCCGCAATAGTTTTCTTGTTGAACACGAATCGTCCTAGGCATCCTTCGAGGCAAGAGGGCCAGTGCGCTCCTGCAATAGATCGATGAGCAATTGGGAAAGTCGATCCGCCTTGTGATGCCCAGGTTTATCTGGATCTGCCACATTGGCCTTGTAAACCGCGTATTGCTTCTCAAGGTCTTCATCCGTCACCACCCACTGCACACCTTTGGGCGGTTTTGATGTTTGCCGCTCGTTGCTAATGACGAGATCAAAGAAGCCCGGACCTACGTGTGTTTCAAGTGCACGGATGTGGTCGCCGCACATATAGCCATCCGTTTCACCGGGTTGTGTTGCGACGTTACATATAAATATCTTCAAGGCCCCGCTGTTGCGCACGGCTGCCGCTAAATCTGGTACCAAAAGGTTAGGAAGGATACTCGTGTACAGGCTGCCTGGCCCGATTACGATCAAGTCTGCATTCAGCAAGGCGTTGACAGCTTCAGGAAATGCCGGGGGCAAACTAGGCTCCAGCCATACTCTGCGCACAGTTCCCGTCATCTCGGGTAGTTGGCTCTCTCCGCGCACCCTCACTTCGGCGCCGGCAAATGGCATGGCCAAGTCCGCAACCAGTCGGACATCGTGCAGGGTGGCGGGAAGCACCCGTCCATGCACAGATAGAACGCGCCCCGATTCGGCAACGGCTTCTTCAAAACTACCGGTTATCTCACTCAGCGCGCTGATGAATAAGTTTCCAAACGAATGCCCATCCAACCCGTTCTCGCCGCTCGAAAATCGATATTGGAAAAGCTGGGTAATTAGAGCTTCGTCATTTGAAAGCGCCGCCAAGCAGTTTCGAATATCCCCGGGAGGAAGGACCCCCAGGTTGCTTCGTAATCGTCCTGACGATCCGCCATCGTCAGCAACTGTAACAATGGCCGTTAAGTTATAGGTATGTTCTTTGAGTCCGCGCAGCAAGGTTGCAAGACCGTGTCCGCCTCCGATAACCACAACACGTGCTCCGCGGCCGCGCTTTCGGTGAGTCTCTAATGTGTCAACAACATTTTTCCCTGGCTGGATATAAGGCGCTAGCAGGGCCCGGTTCATCTTGAATACGCCATAAATTAAGGCCCCAATCCCAAGCCCACCGAAAATGGCTGCTCGCAGCGTGCGATCGAGAAAGCGCAGCGATATCCAAGAAAGAGCGGGTAACCACCAGGTCTCGGGGGCCGTTCGATAAACATCGAGGACGAGAATGGCACCACCGACTCCGATCAAAAATGTGCCGATGAGGATAACCACCAGCCATCGCTTTACCCCCAAACCTGGCATCAGCCAGCGTAAAAGCCGAACCACTGTCTTCCAAGCCGCGCGCGCCCCATTGGCAAGCTGAGATCCCATCGCGCGAGATGATAACCGTGAAGTTTTTGCCCGTCAAACAAGACGGGTATTAATGAGAAAAACGGAGCGTTTTTAGAGGGAAATCGACTGGTATCATAAAACCATGGCAGCGATCCAGGCATTTGCAGACCAGCGGATAGACAGAGAGTGGCAGATTGCTTCCCGGATTACCCCCGAGGCTGATCAATCCCTCTCAGGATACCCACCGCTCCTCAGACAGTTGTTATTTAACCGTGGCATCGCCACCGTGGAAGAATCACAGAACTTTCTCGCCGCGCTCGCTCCAGCCGTGAGCGATCCTTTCTTGGTCAAGAATATGGATGCCGTTGTCGATCGGCTGGAGCATGCCATCCGTCATCAAGAGCACATCGTGGTCTATGGCGATTACGACGCAGATGGCGTAACTGCAAGCGCGCTGATGGTGGAATGCATCAACGCTCTAGGGGGCAGGGCCACCAATTACATTCCAGACCGTTTCGAAGAAGGCTACGGGCTAAACGTTGCGGCTCTGCGCAAATTAAAAGAGCTCGGGGCTGCGGTGGTCCTCACCGTCGATTGCGGGATCCGCTCCACGGGTGAGGCTGCTGAGGCTCGACAGCTTGGCATTGACCTAATTATTAGTGATCACCACACTCCTGGCCCAGAACTTCCAGAAGCGTTTTCCATCATCA
>JBOGUK010000016.1:0-3061 GCA_050695915.1 Anaerolineales bacterium | reverse complement strand
TCGGTCATTGGTTGCTCCTATGATGATTTTGAGCTTGGCATTCTAACATCGTCATCTACGTCATGAATGGGTTTATTTCCTACACAGATGGTTTCTCTTTGTAAGGCCGCTGAGGCGCACTGCAATGCGCCCCCTTCAACCCGTTCCGGATGAAGGGTTTGGGCATGCTTCATCTGAAACCACTGAATTAGAATACTTTTGCATGATCACTTCGGTTCGTAATCCCAAAGTGCAGGAGGTACGAGCGCTGCAGCAGCGCGCCAAGAAGCGCCGCAAGGCGGGCGCGTTCGTTGTTGAGGGGGTGCGGTTGGCGGAAGAAGCTCTGAATGCGGAATGGACCGTGCGCCAGATTTTTTACACCGAAGACCTGAGCGAGCGCGGGCGGCAAGTCATGCGCGAACTAAAAAAGCGGGGGGCTGCGGAGGAATCCGTGTCCTCCTCGGTGATGGAGGCGATGAGCGATACGGAGTCGCCGCAGGGTTTACTGCTGGAGGTTGGGGAGCGTGAAATCGCGATTCCCAGGCAATTGGACCTCGTGCTCATCCTGGATAAGGTCAGCGACCCCGGCAACCTGGGGACGCTGCTGCGCAGCGCGGTGGCAGCGGGATGCCAGGCGGCGCTACTGACAGAAGGCAGCGCCGACCCTTTTTCGCCCAAGGTGCTGCGCAGCGGGATGGGTGCGCAATTCACGCTGCCGATCCAAGAGATGGCGTGGAGTGAGATTGCTGAATTTTGCAAGCAACACAGGCTAAACGTTTTTGTGACAGAACTCTCCGAAGGGCAGCCTTACAATGAAGCTGACCTCACCCACTCACTGGCGTTCGTCATTGGTGGTGAGGCACGCGGGGTGAGCGAGGAGGCGAAGCGGATGGACGCGAGGCCGATCCATATCCCGATGGCGGGCGAGATCGAATCCTTGAATGCTGCGATCGCCGGCAGCATCCTGCTTTTTGAGGCGCTTCGCCAGCGGCGGGCGGCAGAGAAGCACTTATGAAAATTCGCTCGATCACAGGGTTCATTGCGCCGAAGCACGGCGTGGATACCGCCGCCATCGGCTCGCTGCCAAATCTGGTGAAAGAGGCAAGCGCCAAACTCAACCGCGCCGGCTACGAAGTACAAACCACACGGCTGGCGACGACACCTTTCCCGCAGTGGATCCAGCCGCTCACGCAGAGCCGCGCAGTGGAGGCGGCGGTGGAGGCCGAGATGGCTGTCACGGATTCGGGGTTCGATTTCATTTCGCTGGGTCCTACATCGCCCGATATTCTGGAGAGTTTCCATTTTGTTCCCGAAATGCTGAAGGAAACGAAGATTTCTTTTCTGGGAGGCATCGCCGCCACGCGCAAAGCCGGCATTGTGATGGATGCCTTGAAAGCATGCGCAGAAATCATTCAGAAAGTTTCAACCCTTGAAGCAAATGGCTTCGGGAACCTGCGCTTTGCGACCCTGGCGAATGTGCCACCAGGGTCGCCCTTTTTCCCCGCCGCGTATCACATTGGCAGTAAGCTTGCATTCGCATTTGCGACGCAGGCAGCCGATCTGGCTGTGCACGCCTTCGAAACGGCAAGTTCGATCGCGGATGGCGCGCGATCGCTGACCACAAGCATCGAAGAGAACGGGAAACAATTGGCGAAAATCGCTGAGGAGTTTTCTCGTAAGTACGACATTCCCTTCGCAGGCATCGATTTCTCGCTGGCCCCATTTCCTGAGGAACGCGATTCGCTGGGCGCGGCGTTCGAGCGCATGGGCGTCCAAGCGGCCGGTGAGCACGGGTCGCTGGCTGCGGCAGCCCTCCTGACGCAGGCGATTGACGCGGCGGACTTTCCACGCACCGGTTTCAACGGATTACTGCTGCCACCGCTGGAAGACTCCGTTCTGGCAAAGCGCGCGGCAGAAGGCCGACTGGCAGTTGGAGATTTACTCTTGTATTCGGCAGTTTGTGGAACCGGCCTGGATACCATTCCGTTACCAGGGAATGTAACTGTAGAACAGTTAAGCGTGCTGCTGCTCGATGTGTGCGCGCTGGCACTGAGATTGGACAAACCGCTCACGGCGCGACTCATGCCAATCCCGGGCAAAAGCGCGGGAGATGAGACCCAGTTCGATTTTCCTTACTTTGCTAACACCCGCGTACTCGAATTGAAATCTGCCGGATTGAGCGGGCTGCTGGCGGCCAGCGAGAACATTTCCATCAGACCGCGCAGTTGAGGCCTCTCAAGACTTTCATTCGGGCTGAAAGATAATTTCACGTTCGAGAACCACGCTATCGATAACTTTTCCGCTCACATTGATGAACTCGAACAGAATCCAGTCTTCAGTGGCAGTGACCCGCAAGGCGCCCCAATCCTCGTTGTAGCGAAACTGGCTTTGAGGAAGGATTTCCACGAAGGCATAGCGCGCCTCGTGTCCGCCCAGGCCGCTGATCAGATAAAGGACGTCGTCGACCTCAAGGCGTTCGTACAAATGGTCATGCCCTGCCAGGACAACTTCTGCCCCCCACTCTTCAAAGGGCCACTGCATATAGTCTGTCGAGCCGTGCCGGCCCGAAGAATACGGGGGATGATGCATAACGATGATCTGCCAGCGCTGTGTGGAATTCTCCAGAGCTTCGCGCAACCAAGCAGCCTGGTCAGAGGAGGCACCGACGCCATCCGGTTCGCGGGTGTCGCTATCGATGATGAAGAAATGAACCGGGGGAACGACAACCTCGTAATACCGTTCGTTGCCTGGCAGCGTGAAATAATCCAGATAAGGCTCGATACTGTTATCCAATGTCCAATCGTGGTTGCCCATGGTCGGAAAGAAACGATTTTCCGCGGTCGCCGCGCCATAAATGCCCTGGTAACTGCCAATGTAATGGTGGTAGTACTGGCCGATATTCTCGTCGATGGTTTCGGCTTCACCATTGGGATAATTATTGTCTCCCGTGGTTACGATGAAATCCACATTCCAGTCTTCGATCATTTCGGCAACCGCTAGTGCGTGTGGGCCAGCCTCCCCGTAATCTCCAATCACCGCAAAGACCAAATGAGCTGGGGGTGTGGCGGGGGCTGATGTGTCG
>JBOGUK010000015.1:0-4463 GCA_050695915.1 Anaerolineales bacterium | reverse complement strand
GCTCTTTGTTAGTCATACAGAGATCCCGGAAAATAAGGAAAGGGTCTATTTGGGCGCGTTGCTCATTGAGCCGAAACGCCATGCGGCGGCGTTTGAAGATCTCAACGACGAGGAAGCAAAAGCCATTGGGTTGGCAACCAGCCGGATTGCCAGAGCGCTGAAAGCGGCCACGCAGGCCGACCATATTTACGTCTACAGGCTTGGGCATCACGTGGACCATTTGCACGTATGGGTGGTAGCCCGGTATCCGGGCACCCCGAAGGAATACTGGGGCTGGAAAGTCGACGAGTGGCCGGAAGCGCCAATAGGCGGCGAGAAAGAAATTGCAGAGCTTTGCGATCGGGTTCGGCAGGAACTGGAAACGCAATAGAGTTGGGGAAAGCCACTATGAAACGTTTCCCAAAGTTGCCAGATTTTCAAAGTGTTATGTCGCGCTGCGGATGGCGCTACGCATTAGTTTGGACACTCATAACGGCTACAGGATGCAATTCTCTGACCGGCGCGACTAACTCACTGAATGATGTAACGGTTCTTGAACTTGAAGAAAGGCCGAATATCCTCCTCATTCTTGTCGATGATATGGATTTGTTGCTTGGGACTCCCGAAACGATGTCTAAATTGAAGTCCGAATTGATCGATCAGGGCTTGACGATAGATCAATTTTTCATCACCACACCTGTATGTTGCCCGGCGAGAGCAACGTTCTTGCGCGGTCAATTCACACACAACCACAAGGTTTTTACAAACGAGGGCCTCGCGGGAGGCTTTACCAAGTTCTTTGAGCAAGGACATGAGTCGTCCACAGTGGGAACCTGGCTGCAGACAGCTGGTTACCACACAGCGTTCCTGGGGAAATATCTCAACGGGTTCCCGCTCCCGCAAGCCCGCGAGTACATCCCGCCTGGATGGACTGAATGGTACGTGCCTGTAAAAGGTCGGCCGTACACCGGATTTGGATATACCCTGAATGAAAATGGGTCATTCGTTGATTACGGCGAACGACCAGAAGACTACCTGACAGACGTTTTAACTCAAAAAACGCTGGGGGTTATCGAAGCCGCAGAAACGAGCGAACAGCCTTTCTTCATCTTCTTGTCCTATTACGCCCCTCACGAACCGTCCACTCCCGCGCCGCGCCATGCGGAAATGTTTCTAGAAGCTGAAGCGCCCCGTACGCCAAACTTTAACGAGGAGGATGTGAGCGACAAACCCCATGGCATCCGTTCAGATCCCTTGCTGGATGCCGTTCAGATTGCGGAAATCGATCATCGATACAGGCTGCGTCTCCAAAGCATGCAGGCGGTCGACGAGGCCATCCCGCAACTGATTGGTGCACTAAGAGAAAGCGGGCAGCTGGAAAACACCTACATCATCTTTACGTCAGACAACGGATTTCACATGGGGCAACATCGATTACTGTGGGGAAAGACACAGCCTTATGAGGAGGATATACGGGTGCCATTCATAATCCGCGGACCCGGCATTCCGAATGGGGAAGTTTTGACCGGTTATCTCGGGAGCAATGTAGATTTCGCTCCAACGGTAGCTGAATTGGCCGGTTTAATCCCACCAGATTACGTCGACGGGCAGTCACTGGTTCCGCTATTCCTCCCTGACAGGCGCCCCGCGATAGACGCCTGGCGCGGGGCCGTGTTAATTGAATTCTATGGGAACAAATCGGATGAGAGCGGAGATTTGCCCCCTTCCTATCTTGGGCTGCGAACATCTCAATATATGTACATTGAGCATGAAGACGGTTTCGTCGAACTCTATGAGTTACTGTCTGACCCGTTCGAGCTTAGTAACCTTGCAGACGAAGCAGCGCCAGACCTATTACGCCAATTTGCCGACTGGGTGAGTCGGCTTTCATCCTGCAGCGGAAGCGGGTGTGCTCAAATCGAGAACTCCATTCCAGCGCTTCCATAAGATCGTTGAGAAGAGTGAAAGATAACCCAATGAACCTCAAGGGAATGCCATCCGATACCCGTCTTCTCGTCCTTGCACTGGGAGTGGTAATAATTGCCAATACCGCAATCACGTCTTCCGGTCTACAGAACCCTCTAGCGCTGCTGCGTGACATTACCAAGAACGGCTTGTGGCGCAGCGCGAACAACGCGTACAGCCAGCGGGCGGCAAACTTCTACGAATTCCTCAACAACGAAATTCCCGAGGACAGCCGAGTGCTGATCCCGAGCCGGGGCAATGGCCCAGGCCCATTAACCTATCCCGACGTTACACAATTCTTTCTCTACCCGCGCGAAGTAATCAACTGCAGCACTCCTATCCATATAGAGTGCGCAAGGGGCTTTGCCAATACCGGAACCGCTATCCTCATAACCAACTTGGATGAGTTTGCGGAAGACGCGCAGTTCAGTGCGCATTTGCGCCCATTTGACAATCAGTGGGCCGTTTACTCAATCCAGGCCTCAAGTGAGGGACCATCACAGCAAGACTTTTCGGGACTTTGGGCGGTTGCCCTCGCGTTCCTGCAGGGAGTTCTTTTTTACGTCTTACTGGCGGCGCCATGGACCTATTTTTCCATTCTCACTCTTCCTTCTCTGGGCCCCGCGGTGCACTTAGCGGTAGGTTTTGGCACAGGCATCGGCTGGCAAAGTTTGGCATTAACTTTGCTGCTGATGGCCGGAGTTCCCCCCACAGCGCCAGCCGTTCTGACGGTCGCGGCTCTGCCATTGGGTATCGCTATGCTGCACTATCGTTGGTCCAGGAAAGAACCGTTTCGATTCAACCAGCGCGTTGACTATCGGGTAATCGGCTTCTTTTTACTCATCCTTGCCGTGAGTTCTTTTTTTTCAGTCGGGCGGGGTTACAAGGTCGTTGATGAGATTGTGTTATGGGGCGCGAAGGGATATGGGATTGTTGCAGCGGGGCTGCAAAGGGGGGCAACCGAGTGGGGCACGATAACAACCAAGTATCCCCTCAATATCCCGCTTACCATCAGTAGTTCATTGTTGTTGTTTGGCGACAGATTGCCAGAGGCGAAGTTGGCGTTTCCAATGTTCGCTGCAGCCCTCATCGCGCTCATCTACGAATCGGTCAAATCGAAAAGCAACACAGCAATTGCTCTTCTCGCTGGCGCGGTGATATTCACAACACCCATGATCTTCATTCATTCCACGATAGCATACGCCAATTTACCTCTGGCCTTTTATTTGCTGGCCGGTACAACCCTTTTGAATCATGAAGTGCCGCGCAAAAAAAATATGGAGGCGAAATTTGCGGCCTCGTGGGGGGCCGTAATGCTCATACTGGCAGCCTGGACACGCCCCGAAGGTCTTTTGATCGCGTGGGCTCTTCCCCTGATTGGCCCGCTGATTAGCCGAAGGGTCTCTCGGAAAAAGGGTTACTACTGGAATGTTTTGGCGCCTCTTGCAGTTTATTCAGTCTTCTGGACTATGTCCTCGCGCTTCATATACACTCGCCCAGGCTTTACCAGTGGGGTTTACGGGCGAGTCCTAAGCGGGATGTCCTCCGGGGATTTACACGTAAGTGAGCTTGCATATATCATTCGCAGCCAGTTCATAGAACTGTTCACACTGTCTGAATGGGGGTTATCGAGTTTTCTCCTGGCGTTTTCGATTATCGCGCTCGCATTTATCAAACCCCGAGACGGGTCAACACGAACATACTATCTGGCCGGATTCCTAACCGTTGGATCAGTACTGGCCATCTATTACGCGTTTTCCTACCTCAACAGACCGCAGGACATCAGCTGGTGGGTCAATACCGGGCTTTCGAGAATGACCATGCCCGGGATTCTCCTAATCATGACGGGCGCATTCACAGACCTTGGAGCGCGATTTTCAACTGAAACCGTAAAGGTGAAAGAGTGAAAGAATTTCTCCAGTATCTGGACTCATCTTCCGCCCCATTGCTAGCCGATGGCGCCATGGGAACCATGCTGCATGAGCGCGGCGTTGATTTTGCGCGCTGTTTCGATGAACTTAACCTTACAAAGCCTGTCCTGGTAAAAGATATTCACATCGGGTATCTGGAAGCGGGCGCGCAAGTGGTGATGACAAATACCTTTGGCGCCAATCGTTTCAGACTCTCGGAGCATGGGCTGCAAAACCAAGTTGAAGCGATCAACAAAGCTGGAGTTGAACTTGCCAGGCAGGCGGTGAAGGAAGCAAAACAAGAGGCGTGGGTTGCGGGTGATATAGGGCCATTGGGAGTGCGGCTGGCACCGTTTGGGCGTGTGCAGCCAGAGCAGGCGCAGGATGCGTTCGAAGAGCAAGTGCGCGGGTTGGTTCAGGGAAAGCCGGATCTGATAATCATCGAGACAATGACCGACCTCTATGAAATTCGCGAGGCAATCCAAGCCGCGAAAACCACCAGCAATCTACCCGTGGTTGCCTCGATGACGTTCACGCGGGATGATCGCACACTGCTTGGTGACACACCCATTAGGGTTGCAAAGAAAATTCATGAAGCAGGCGCTGACG
>JBOGUK010000014.1:0-4624 GCA_050695915.1 Anaerolineales bacterium | reverse complement strand
GCTTTCATCGTTCACCCAAGCGGCGTTTGATCAAATAGTCCTCGGGCCTCCAGAGCGAAAACGACCCTGATCCTAAAAACAGCAGGGTTGTGCAACAAATCAGCAGGGCCCAACCGGGTTGGATCTGGGACAAAAAACCTATTTCAATTAACACAGCGATACTTAAGATTCTTACGGCTACGCCTAGAAGCAACGCAAAGGCGAACAGGAAATTCAGCATCTGCAGAGCGGGAAAAGAAGATGCCAGGGCGGCCCATTGGAACAATATCGCGCTGGCTACGAGGCGCAGAAAAACGGGCAGCCAATGCTTAGCTAATCCTGCTAAACCTGAGAGGCGCTGCAATATTGAATCGACTCTCTTCACGCCTCCGCTCACCTGGAGCCAATCGTAGGAAAAATTCGCCAGGAAGGGAATCATAAATAGCCCTGCAGCTACGATTGTTTCCGGTGGCGAAAAGACTGGCGCCAGCAACGCTGTACACAGACCCATTTGTGTTCCAGCCAGGGCCCTGCGTCCGAGATTCTCCTTCAGCTTGTGGACACGCAGACCTCGGCGCAAGCGAAGCCACGAACCGAACATGAACAAATACCGCGCCGCGCCAACCAACAAAAACCACCAGCCAACCCGCCCATATTGATAGACAAGTATTGACGCAATGAGCAACCCGCGTCCATCCAGGTCGAGATCCAGACGCTCGCCGAGCAACGTCTGATGCCCGCTGAGACGTGCGGCATAGCCGTCAAAAAGATCGGCGATGTTGGCAAGCAAATAGAGTCCGAAAGGAGCCCACGCAAGTCCCGAGGAAATCTTTTCCACGCCAATAAACCCAGAAAGCATAGAAATGCCCAGCATGCGCAGGAGTGAAAGCTGAGTCCCAGGCCCGAATCTGCCAGCCAATCGTCTCGTTGAGATGCTCACGTTCAGATTTAGAAGCGGCCTTAGATGAAACATCTGGAGTGCCAAGGTAAGAGCGGATACCGTCCCCCACCCGATCGCGCGCGGCTCTCGAAAGTGACTGTAAACAAATAGTGAAAGGCCGCTGATGGCGAAGAGAGAGAAAACGAATAGGGCAAGCCACTTTCGACGCAGTGCTAACAGGGAGCGGCTCACCCTTTTGCGCGGGGACATCGGCGAATTCTACCAATGGTTTACAATACAAAGCCCGGCGATGCCGAAAACGATTGGCAATTGGATGAAGAAGGACGTGGTCGCTGTTCAAGCCGACGCGAATCTTTTGGAAGCGGCCAAACTGCTTGCCGATAAGAGAGTGGGCACGCTGCCGGTCATTGATAAGGATGGAAATCTAGTCGGGCTTACCAGCATGCGCAAAGTCGTGCGATTTTTCCTGCCTGATTTCATCAATGTGGTTGAGGATGTTGACTTCGTCAAAGACTTCGGGGCAATCGATATCCCAAATCCAATCGATATTCAAAAGGCAGCCGGGACTCCTGTAAAAGATGTCATGGAGGAAGCCGTCAGCGTGGATGACGACTGCTCCTTGATGCGCGCGCTAGCGCTGATGATCACTCACGACATCTTGGATCTCCCGGTGGTGCGCGGTGGGAAGTTGGTAGGAATCGCTTCAAGGGTCGATATCGGCAGGGCCTTCCTGGAATCCTGGCTAAGCGACGGCAAACCGAAGTCCAGTAATCTTTCATAACAAAATATGACGGCCTTCATCGTTTCAGGAACGATCTTCCTGGTTACCTTCATTGCTATCCTGCGCGAACGCGTGGATCGCACCATCATCGCGATGGCGGGCGCGGGCGGTATGCTGGTTGCCGGCATGCTGTTTGGTTTTTACTCGCAGGAGGGCGCGCTCGAATCCTTTGATTTCGACACGCTGGGTCTGCTGCTCGGGATGATGGTCATCGTGGGCATGCTGGCCGCCACCGGATTCTTTCAATTCCTGGCTATTTTTATGGCAAAACGATCAAAGGGTCAACCCTGGAGGTTACTCCTGATCCTCGGGGCCATCACAACTGTCCTGTCCATGTTCCTGGACAATGTGACCACCATCGTTCTCATCGCGCCGGTTTCCATTCTGATCGCAGAAATTCTTGGTATTTCGCCCATCCCGTTTCTTATCTCGCAAGCGCTCTTGTCGAACACGGGAGGCGTCGCTACCCTGGTGGGCGACCCTCCGAATATCTTGATCGGATCCGCAGCAAATCTTAACTTTAATGACTTCCTCGTTCGATTGGCGCCGATTGTTGCCGTTGCCTGGATTGCTGCGGTGCTGCTTTTACGCTACCTTTTCCGAAAAGACCTCTCCACAACATCGCATGATGCTGATGCTCTCGCACAGCTCGACGAGCAAAAGGCCATCCGTGATCCCGAGGCGCTCAAGCGAATCCTCATCGTCCTCAGCGGCGTGGTTCTGATGTTCTTCCTGCATACCGCTCTGCACCTCTCGCCGGCCGTGATCGCTTTGCTAGGCGCCGCCGCAGCCTTCCTATGGGTGCAGCCGGACGTTGAGGAGGTGCTGGACGGTGTCGAATGGAGCGTCCTGCTCTTCTTCGGTGCGCTGTTTGTGCTCGTTGGCGGTGTGGAGTCCTCGGGATTGCTGGAACTGGTTTCTGAGTCTGTGGTTGAGTTAGCCGAATCCAATCTGCTCCTATCCGGTATTACCCTCATTTGGGGCGCAGCAATCCTTTCCGCCGTGGTCGACAATATCCCATTTACCATTGTGATGATCCCTATCATCCGCAGCCTTGGCGCACGCGGGATCGATATCACGCCGCTTTGGTGGGCCTTAGCCCTGGGTGCCGGTTTCGGAGGCAATGGCACGCCCATTGGCTCCACCGCCAACATGATTGCGGTGAAGCTCAGCGAGCGCACCCGCAGCCCGATCACTACCCGCCTCTGGTTGCGCACCGGGCTGCCAGTGATGCTGGTGGTCTGCGTTGTTGCCACCGTCCTCTACGCCCTCACCTTCAAATTCATGTTAGAACGCGAACCCTAATCAACGGAAAGGGGTTATCTATGCAGACGCACCATCCAAATGCGTCAAAATCTAGTTCTCTTTTTCGTCTTAGGAGGATCGTATGAATGCGAAAACGTGGAATCAGGTGGTGGGTACCGTGCTCCTGCTGCTCGTGGTACTCGGCGTGCTGAACATCGGCATCCCCGGTTTCCTGAGCGTCAATGAGCCCGCCGAAATTGCCTTCCACCTCGTCACTGGCGCGCTCGCCGTCTATGCCGGCTTCACCGGCGGCGGTTACAGCAGCTTCGCGGTGACCTATGCCAAGTACGGCGGCTTGCTGTACCTGGTATTGGGGGTCATCGGTTTCTTCCCATTCGGCATGGACCTGCTCGGCATCTTCCATTTCGACCTGGGCTGCAACCTGGCCCACCTGCTCTTCGGCGCCTGGGGCGTTTACGTCGGCTTCATGTCCCCTGGTACCGCAAAGGCCAAGGGCTAGGCCGAGTCGCGACCACCAAAAAGCCGTGCAATCCGCACGGCTTTTGTGTTTACGTATCTTGCAAATAGACTCTGGGCACGCGAGTATTTTATCTGTTACCCTGGTCCACAGCGATGGAGTACAACGATCTCGAAGCCCAAGAATTTGCCCGCTCAATCGACAACGCGGTCTACTATGTGTACCTGCTTAAAAAGGGTCCAGCTTGGTCGCCAGATTCCACCCCGGAGATAGAAGCCCTGCAAAAAGCGCACCTCGCGAATCTGCGCAGGTTGGGAGAGGAGGGAAAGTTGGTTTTGAACGGTCCATTATTGGATTCTTTTCAGCTAAGCGGGGAAATACGTGGGATTGGCGTCTTGAAAGCCCGGTCGCTGGAGGAAGCCAAGGAATGGATCAGCACCGATCCCATGGTCAAAGTGCAGCGCCTGGTCCTTGAGCTCCACACCTGGATGGTGCCAAAAGGAATATTGCCCTGAGCGCAGCCATGGCTCCCTCTCGTTCCCACAGTCTCCTTGGGAACGATCTTTACCGCTCCGCGGCACCGATCCGATTTCTGGATTTATTGGGCCTGCAAATAAACTCGCGGCACCCGAGTATTAATGTTCGTCAGGATCTCGTACGGAATAGTTCCCGCCCATTCCGCCAGTTCCTCGACCCGAATCGCGTTTTGGTTGTCTCCCCCCACTAAGATAACTTCATCGGCGTTGAACACGCTGTCCTGTTCTATATTCACCATGAACTGGTCCATACAAATCGCCCCGACCACCGGATAGCGCTTTCCATTTATTAAAACCTTTGCACTGCCGGACATGGAACGGAAATAACCATCACCGTAACCCACGGGGATGGTGAGCATGCGCACTGCGTGATCGCTCTGCCAGGTGGAGCCATAGCTGACCGGGTGACCTGCTTCGACTACTTTGAAATAGACCACGCGCGAGCTCCAGGTGAGAGCGGGGCTCACTTGAATGGTGTGCTCAACCTCCCGAGATGGATATACACCGTACATCAGGATTCCCGGCCGTACGATATCCAACCAGCTTTCAGAAAGCTGAAGGATAGCGCCCGAATTCGCCATGTGGCGCAAAGGCGTGGGCAAACTGTGCTTTTCATAAAAGCTGAGCACTTCTAAGAATCTTTCGAGCTGCAGCTTCGCCGACGTGAGGTCTTTTGCCTCAGCATTCGCAAAATGAGAAAAAAT
>JBOGUK010000013.1:0-4483 GCA_050695915.1 Anaerolineales bacterium | reverse complement strand
GATGATACCCGCTTGCTCTCCGGCCACGGGCCGGAGACGACGGTGGGCGATGAGCGCGAGCACAACCCCTTTTTGCAAGAGTAATCCCCAAAGTTATTAATATTCCGCGATGAGGATAGTGGGTGGGGTCGACATTACTTTACAAATGTCCTCCTAGTGATCGTTAGCTACGCACTGCAGTGCGCAGCTATGGTGGTTCCAGGGACGCGCCTCTTTTATGGGGACGCACTCCGTTTTCTGGAGTGCGCCCCCCGTCTTGTCTTCGAGCGCGCGAGAACAACAGAATAAGTTTCCCGGATAACGTCTCCTTGTAGGCTTGCGTTGCCTGGCGGCCAGCCGCGGCTGGCCGCTGGCGGGTGCTTGTTGCCGTTTTTTGCATTCTCGCCTGCACTCGGGTACCTGTTTGGCAGTTTCAGCTGACCGCGGGTGGGGTGCGTTGCTTCGCAACGCTGGAGAATCTACTGGGCTATGCCCAAGTAACGTTTCTCCATGGGACACATAGCTAGCTTTTAAGGCCTTTTGCGTCCCCCTTGCCCTGGGCGCTGGAACCGCTCGGCGATTCCGAGTTTGGTCGAGGGCGCAATTAATAGCAGAGGTTTGGCGAACCGTGGGAAATTCGGCGCAAATGTAAAGGAAGTGGACGCGAGGGCAAGGAGAAAGGAGAAGGGAGAAGGGAGAAAGGAGCCGTACCAGGTTCCGAGCGCACATCCCCCTGTATGAAGTGTTGAATTGCGTCATTTCGAGCGCCAGCGAGAAATCCTTTCTCTACCGAGTCGCCTGAAATCCGGGAATTTTTTTAGTTCGCTTGGGGGAGATTGCCACGCGTCGCAGCCTTAAAACGGCTGCTCGCTCGCAAAGGCGCGGTTGTTGGGGACCCGTGAAGAGGGTGAGCGCCCCCTTTGAGTTGCTTGCTTTAGGTTTATTTTGCGAATTCGCTAGCGCGCGTCTCCCGGAGGACTGTGACTTTGATTTGGCCAGGGTACTGCATGGTTTCTTCGATCTGCTTGGCGATGTCGCGGGCCATGCGAGCGGCTTCCAGGTCGTCGATGTCTTCGGGTTTGACAATGATGCGTACTTCGCGTCCAGCCTGCAGGGCGTAGCTTTGAACCACACCTTTGTACGAATTGGCAAGATCCTCAAGAGCCTTGATGCGTTTGATGTATTGTTCCAGGCTCTCGCGGCGGGCTCCGGGGCGGGCGCCGGAGATAGCATCCGAAGCCTCCACCACGATGGCTTCAACGCTTTCCTGCTCGACCTCATGGTGGTGCGAGGCGATGGCGTTCACCACAACCGGAATCACGCCATATCGGCGGACGAACTCAGCGCCGATGCCTGCATGGGTTCCTTCGACATTATGGTCCATGGCCTTACCGATGTCGTGCAGCAATCCGCCCATTTTGGCGACTTCAATATTGGCCCCAAGCTCCGCCGCCATCATGGCGGCGATGCGCGAGGTTTCGACTGCGTGGTCAAGCTGGTTTTGACCATAGGAGGTGCGGAACTTTAACCGGCCAAGGGTCTTGACCACTTCCTTGTGGAGGTTGGGGACACCAGCGTCATAGACGGCTTGCTCACCGGCCTCGATGATGGCTTTGTCGACCTCCTCTTGTTGTTTCTTCAATTCCTTCTCAATGCTTGCCGGGTGGATGCGCCCATCGAGGACCAGTTTAGACAGCGCGCGGCGAGCCACCTCGCGGCGCACCGGATCGAAGCTGGAAATCGTAACCGCTTCTGGTGTGTCGTCGACCACGACGTCGACGCCCGCAGCTTGCTCGAATGAACGGATGTTCCGCCCATTTCGGCCAATGATGCGGCCTTTCATTTCGTCAGAGGGCAGAGCCACCACCGACGTTGTGGTTTCCGAAACATGTTCTGAAGCCAGGCGCTGGATAGCCAGCGAGATCACGCTGCGGGCGCGTTTTTCGCCTTCTTCCTTGGCCTCGTTTTCGATCTGGCGGATGATGCGCGCCATATCGCCCCGCGATTCACGCTCGACCTCATCCATCAACACCTTGCGCGCTTCATCGCGGGTCATCCCGGAGACACTTTCAAGCCGTTTGACAACCTCGGCATGCGCTTGCTCGATTTCGCTGTCGCGCTGGTCCAGTGAGCTCTGGCGCTTGTTCAAGCCCTGCTCTCGCTGTTCAAGCTTCTCGGTGCGCTGGTCGAGTTCCTGGCGGCGGCTGCGAAGCCGGTCATCCTCGCGGCTGAGGTCTTTGCGCTTGCGCTCGGCGTCGGCTTCGGCGCGCTGGCGGATCTCGAGAGCCTCGTCCTTGGCGCGCAGTTCGATCGTCTTGGCTTCTTCCTTGGCCTGTGCGACAACGCGGTCCGCTTCTTCTTTATTTCGCCGGCGTGCATTCTGGACTTGGAAATGTCTGATAGCGAAGCCGATGACCGCGCCCAAAACAGCTGCTGCAATCAAAATCAGTGAGTTTTCCATTGTTTTATCGTCCCTTACAGTTTAAAGGTGGTTTGCTTCAATGCATCCCACATTTGGCGGCAAACATCACTAATCAATTCGTATTGAAAACCGCGCCGGAAAAGGTGGGCGGATAATTTCGTGCGAAATTCGGGCCAGGGCAAACCGGCGAGCTGGGCAGCCTTCTTTTCGGCGGCGGCGCGAGCCAGGCTAACTTCGTCCAAGCCGCTCAGGGTTTCGTCAATGATTTCTTGCGCGATTCCTTTTTGTTTCAATTCAGCGCGCAGCGCGTAGGCCCCGCGCGGTTTGAACTCAGCACGATCTTCCACCCAGCGCTGGGCAAAATCGCGGTCGTTGAGCAGGTTGGAAGTCGTTAAACGCTCGATGATTGCGGCGGTCGTTCCTTGCGGAATTTCCGCCTTGCGCAGCTTGCGCTCAACCTCGGCTTGCGTTCGGGGGCGATAGTCGATGAAATCGATAGCTTTTTGGAGAGCGGTTTCGAATTCGTCCTGGCGCTTGAGATCCTCGATCTTTTCAGGGCTCAGTGTCTGGCCCACGGTGAGCCAAGCCGCGACGATCCTGGCGAGCGGGAAGGCGAATTCGCCGTCGAGATAAATGCTCACCCGGTTGGGGTTGCGTTTTTGTTCGGTGATTTCAGTAATCGTATTTGTCATATTAAGCAAAGCAGCCGTGGTCGCAGGCGTCCACGGCTGCTAAATCGATCTTGGAATTGAACTGTGCCCAGGTCAGCGGACCTGGATATCGAAATGAGATGAACTTAACTTACCCGACGAGCTTCGCCTCTAAACTAAAACCAGTCGGGGAGTTCATTTCGCGTTCTTATATCAGTGGCCCGATCAAAGGGCCTTCCAAGTTGATTAGTTCCGCAGCCACCAGCAATTCCGATGGCGGGCAGCCCCCTTCGCCATCCCCTTGTTCCTGCAAGGTCTGGCTCGGGGCAGGCTCTACTCGGTTCCGTCCTCGCCCTGGTTCACAGCCATAGCGGGCCGGGCGTTGGCTCGGACTTTGCCTTCGATCTCGGCTGCCAGTCCTTCATTTTCCCGCAAGAACGCTTTGGCGCTCTCACGGCCTTGTCCCAGGCGTTGTTCTCCGTAAAGAAAATGAGAACCGCGCTTGGTGATGACGTCTAACTGCGTCGCCAAATCCAGCAGGTCGCCGGATTTGGAGATGCCTTCATTATACATGATGTCGAATTCCGCCGTTCGAAACGGGGCCGAGACCTTATTTTTAACGATGCGCACCCGAGTTCGGCTGCCTGTGATCTCCTGACCTTCCTTAATGGACTGGATGCGGCGCACGTCCATACGGACAGATGCGTAGAACTTGAGCGCCATGCCACCGCTGGTGGTCTCCGGGTTACCGAATATCACTCCGATCTTCTGGCGAAGTTGGTTGGTGAAGATCACGGCTGTATTGGTCTGCTTGATGGCGCCGGAGAGCTTGCGCAGCGCCTGGGACATAAGGCGCGCCTGCATCCCCATGCTGGCGTCCCCCATGTCGCCCTCGATCTCAGAGCGGGGCACCAGGGCGGCGACCGAGTCGATGACGACCAGGTCGACTGCCCCTGAGCGAACCAGCGCTTCGGCGATCTCGAGCGCCTGCTCGCCTGTATCCGGCTGGGAGATGAGCAGTTTCTCGACATCCACGCCGCAGCGAGCGGCGTAGCCGGGGTCAAGGGCATGCTCCATGTCGATGTAAGCGGCAGTGCCGCCTCGCCTTTGCACCTCGGCGACGACGTGCTGGCAGATAGTGGACTTGCCGGAGGATTCGGGGCCAAAAATCTCGGTGACTCGTCCCCGGGGGATGCCGCCCACACCGAGCGCCAGGTCGAGCGACATGGCGCCCGTGGGGATGGCCTCCACTTCCATACTGGCGGATTCGCCCAGGCGCATGATGGAGCCTTCGCCCCAACGCTTGGTGATCTGGTCCAGCGCGTTTTGCAACGCGTTATCTTTAGCTTCGGACATGGTTGAAATCAGCGTGAGTGTACTTGATTTGGCAGGTGGGGAGCAAGCGCGGAGAGAATCTCGTAGGGCGTTTTGC
>JBOGUK010000012.1:0-10818 GCA_050695915.1 Anaerolineales bacterium | reverse complement strand
CCCAGGAAGCTGGGGCGGTAACGATGAACTACGGCGCGTTTGCCAGTTCAATTATCTCCTTTCTCGTCGTGGCATTTGCGCTCTTCCTTTTGGTTAAGAGCATAAATCGCATTTATAGAAAAGACGTGGTTGCCGGGAAACCAAAATAACCCATCAGCATTAATGTTTATATTTCATGATATTCATTGAGGTGCTGAGATTACAAATCAATCTCCCCTAATCGTCAGCGGCTTGCAGGTCATCGAGGACTATTACAGCGCGGACGAATGCCGGCGCCTTTTGGACGTCATCGATGATTACCGGCGTGAGCATCCGCCGACGGACCTTTATAGGCCGGTCAAGGGTAGGTCACTGCGTTACTCCGTGATCAACGGAGAGCAGATTCGCAAGCACTTACCTGAACTGCAAGAAAGGTACACGGGTGAATTCCTGGCCTTGGTCAATAGGATGGCCGGCGAGAAACTAGAACCGTTGGCCAACTTAAAATCGGGGGTCAATGTGAATATCCTGCCTTCGGGGCGTTCGGAATACCGCTGGCACTATGATCGCAACTATGTGACCGCGATCCTCTATCTGAATGAGGTTCAGGGCGGCGATACCGAAATGTATCCGAATTATCGGATTCTGTTGGGAAACCCAAGTTCGCGCCTTCAAAAAATCCTGGATGGCATCCTCAATTTTCTCCCGCTGCGCGCCGTTTTACGAAACAAAGTCAGTGTCAGCCCGAAGGCTGGACGATTGGTAGTGATGCAGGGCAGCCGGAGCTGGCATAGTGTGAGCCCCGTGACGGGCGTGCAGGACCGGATCAATATTATTATGGCTTACGATAGGCCCGGCGCCACGTTCTCGGCGGAGAAGGGGCTCGATAGCTATCTTTACACGCAACAAGAGCAAAAAGCCACAGACCCCAACTACGGACGCTAGACCAATGACCCTGATGCACGATCGAGTTGAAAAGGGCTTTTACTCGAACAGAGTCTGGGATGAAGACGCGTGGGTAAAGGTTATATCGGTTGAATACGAGCAATTGACGCAACGGTATCCCTTCGGCGAAAAGTTCCAGTCCTTGGCCCCAAAGGGGAAACTGCGCCTGCTGGATGTTGGCAGCGGGACAGGCATCTTCCCGTCTTATCTAGACAAATTATTGCCAGCCGATCTGCACTTTGTGACGGATTTCCTCGATGTGGCTGAAGCAAGTCTGCAACTGTCCGAAATGCGTTTCCAAAACCTCGTACATTTTCAGGCGGCCAGGGCGATCCATGGACGAATTGAAGATATCCCCAAGATTCTTCCGGACCAGCGATACGACGTGATATGGGCTATCCATTCATTTACGACCGTGGAAATTGAAAGAATGCCGGATGTTTTCCAAAGACTGATTGAACTTCTTGCACCCTCTGGCTTTCTGTTCTTTTACCAGTTGACCTCTAGGGCTGCTTACCAAGACCTTCACGATTTTTACCGCACCAATCATCCGAATGGCAGAAACGCCCACCCTTTTATGCAGTACGAGGATAGTGTCCGGATCCTGGATGACCTCGGACACTCCTTGGAAACGCATGAGTTTTTCTTCGATCACTCGGTGGATGCATCCGACCCTGAGCTTCTCGAAAAATACCTTCAGAAATGTGTCTTGGATGACTCGTTGAAAACTGTTGAATTTTTTTCTCCCCTATTGTCTAGGTATTTGGACCGGAGCACCGGGGTTTATCGCTTTCCCCAATCCGTGAACTTTGGAGTCTTGCGCGCACTCAATTGACTGCATGAAACCTTTACAGGGAGAGTACTACTCAACTTGCCATCATGTATTTCGTGATGCAACCAACCAGGGTGAGTTAATGGTGACCGAAACTTTGCGCGCGGTAACAGGGGTGCACGAGCTGAGCATCGCCAGTATAGGGTCCGGGACGGGGTTATTTGAGATTTCCCTGCTTAAGCAGATGAGTGCAAGGGGAACAAGCGTGCGCAACTTTGCCGGCGTTGATATGGATGACTACGCATGCATCGTATTAGGGCGTGAGTTGCGCGCTCATTTCGACGGAACCATGCAGTTCGCTGTATATAACGGTCTATATGAGGATTTCCCTGAAGGTGAACATTTCGACCTGATTTTGTTCAATCACACATTGGAATACTTTAATGGGGATCCGGTTCCGTGGATACAAAAGGCCTTGCGTTCAAAGTCTGCCAGAGGCAAGGTGCTTATTTTTAGTCCGGATCAGGGTGGGATCAATCATTTCTATGAGGAGAACCTTTTTCGAATGACTGGTTCTGGTCCGCTGTTTTCGAATTCGTTGTGGGATGCCCTGAAAGGAACTCGCATACCATTTGCGGAGAAGTCCTTGGTGGGCCAATGCGAGACAAGCCTACTGGATATGGATGGACGTGAGGATAAAAAGATTCAATTCTTGAGCTTTCTGACCCATATCGATTGCAGAGAAGTTGGGGACGCCGAGCTGGATAGATTTACCCAATATTTCATTAGCCTGCGCGAGGATGGTTCTAGTTATATATGCCATCCTACGACGCTTTTTATTCTCTGATGGCTAGTCTCCCACGAGGGCTTGATCTCATTCTGAAGGATCGGTTGGCCGAAAAGTTTCCAGACAAGCTGGGTTTGAAGATCGAGAATGTTGAAGAGATGACTCAAGGCTGGGAAACTGACATCTTTTTTGTCCGATTTGGCTATCTTCAGGGGAGCAAAGCGGCCCACCAGGATTTAGTTGTACGGATTTACGGTGAAGGTTCGGTGTCTTCCGCTCAATTCCACAAAGACGCTTACTTCCTTCACGAGCTTGCCAAACATGGCATCCGCGTCCCACGCGTGGAGCTGATGGTTTCGCGAGATAACGACGCGCAGCCGGCATTGGTCCTTGAACGAATCCGGGGCGAATCACTTGGCGCCCACCTAAAAAAGGCAACGACAACAGACCGCGTAACCTTAATATCGCGCATGGCTGCTGAGTTCGTTCGGATTCATCGACTTCCCTGGGAAGATTTTGCTGACTCCGCTTTCCTCAATGTTCAATTGACCGAGCAGAGTTATGTACGGGAGCTGATTGTTGACATTGGTGAAGCGTCGGCCAATTATGGGTTGGAAGAATTTATTCCACTGATGGACTGGCTTGAAGAACGATCTCCTCAGGCCTTCACTCGTCCACTTCAACTGCTTCACAATGACTATCATCCGGAAAACATTCTGGTGAGGGATTCGGATCAGGAATTCGTGATCCTGGATTGGTCATTTTCAGACCTTGGGGATTACCGGATGGACCTGGCCTGGACCGTACTCCTGCTTGGGGTTTCTTTCGGCCACGGGGAACGCCTCAGGTTTCTGAGGAGTTATGAGGATCAAGTAGGCGCCACCATTGATCATCTCGAATTCTTCGAGGTGCTTAAATTCACCCAGCGGATGCTCACGATTGCCACTTGGTTGGACGAGCGGGTCGAAAACCCAATCAAAAAGATCACAAAAGATGCCCTCCGGGGAGAGTACAAGGTTCACGTGACAAACGTCTACGCAAGGCTGAAGCATCTCACCGGGATCGGACTCCCGAGCATTGAGAATTTGTAAGCGTTAATGGTACTGGTGGGGGAATAGCGGCTCTAACCCTTTCCGCTATAATTTTTTCAGGCGCGGTTGTGCCCGTGTTATCGCGTCCATCGATAGAAATGATAAAGAAAAACCCGATTAAACGCAGTGAAAAGGGCCAGGGCTTGGTGGAATTGGCTGTGAGTTTCCTTGTACTCGTCCTTATTCTGGCTGTTGCTGTTGACTTGGGTCGTGTGTTCTTTTCGTTCATCGCCCTTCGCGAAGCGGCTGAGGAGGGCGCTTTATTTGCCTCTCTGGAGCCGGATGACAGCCCGGGTGGTCTCGCAGCTATCGAAGACCGAGTGCGCGATAACTCGGATACGCCTGTGGACCTGACGGACACCTCGGCCGTCGTTGTCGATATCGACTTTTTAGGGGATTTGTGCGCAGGGAATCAGGTAGCCGTCACGGTCACCTATACATTCAATTTGACCATGCCTTTGTTGGGGGCGATCATCGGGACACAGACCTTTCCGCTTGCGGCTGATGCTACCAGCACGATTCTTGCACCTGCTTGTCCATAACGATGACTAAAAAACTCGCGCTGGGCGCACTGTTGTTCGCCAGCCTTTTCGCGTTTTTCCTTGCCACCAGCCAACGAGCGACGGCGTTACAGGGTGACGGTCCACTCCGCCGTGAAGTAAATGTCGTCTTTGACCAGGATTACGATGTTTTCATTGGCAACGGCGGGGTCTTCATTGACGATTCAAAGCACCTCGGCACATTTGTGCTAAGAAGTGAGCAGTTTCCAGCGGAGCGCATCGGCTGGCACCAATTCACGCAAAAATTGCTCGATCTCCAGATGTACACTCGGGATGGTGAACCATTCGAATGGGTTTATGGTGTGGTGCGTGTTTACTTCAACCTGGACAAAAGCCAATATGATAAATGGGTGGACGAGACCAGCAATATGAATATTTGGTATTACAACAAAGAAGCCGGTGGCTGGAGAAAATGCGACACGCATTGGGAACCTGTGTCTGGAAATCCACAGGGCCGTTTATGGTGCGTGGTGCGTTACTGGACTCGCTACGGGATCGCCTGGACGCGGCCTACATTGAAGATGAAATTTGAAAAGCTTTACGGAACATACACCCCTACGCCCACGAGGACACCAACAGCTACTCCAACACCCTAAATTAAAAACGCTCCGGTTTCGCTGGAGCGTTTTTCTTTCAGGCTTTTAAGTTTACGTAGCGGTCTACGTTTTTGCCAATCACGGCAAGGCTGTCTGCCCAGAACTTCTTATCGCGAATATTGATATCGAAGCGGGCAGCGAGCGTGGCCGCATCGGCTTCGCCGGTGCTGGCTAGTAAGTTGCGATAATCCTTCACGAAATCCTTGCCGCGTTGCTGGTAGATGGCATACAAACCGGTGCCAAAAAGCAGGCCAAACGCATAGGGATAGTTGTAGAAAGAGAACCCCGCGTAGTAGTAATGAGGTTTCCAGGTCCACATGTATTTGTGCAGGTATTTCGGATCCAGTCCATCGCCATAGGTTTGCTTCTGGGCGTCTTCCATGACGCTGCTTATTTCGTCTGCAGAAAGCTCGGATTTAGCCCTGCGCTCGAAGACTTCCTTTTCGAAAATGAACCTGGAGCTGATATCGACCACAACTTGAGACGCGCCCTGCAGCTGATTCTCAAGAATGGCAAGCTCTTCGGCATTGCTGCTCGCCTGCTTGATCGCGGCTTCAGTGACAATCGTTTCGCACATGATGGAGGCCGTTTCTGCCAACGTCATAGGAGTGATCGTTTGCAATTCTGTTTTACCAACCAAGCACTCGTTGTGATAAGCGTGGCCCAGCTCGTGGGCCAGTGTGCTCAATTGATCAAGTGACCCGTCGTAATTCGCCAGGATGCGAGATTCGTCCACCGCAGGAACGCCCATACAAAAGGCGCCAGCACTTTTGCCGGAGCGCATTTCGGCATCGATCCAGCGGTTGTCGACGGCGCGCTTAGCCAGCCGCATCAGGTCGTCTGAAAATGTGGCGAATTGCTCTAGGATGAAATCGCGGGCTTCTTCGAACTTGAAAACGCGGTCGGTTTTGCCCATTGGGGCAAACAGATCCCACCAGGGCAACTGTTTCTTCCCGAGCCGCTTGGCTTTTGTGAGGAAATATTTGCGAAACATGGGGAAGGAATCCCGCATGGCGCCCACCAGCGCCTCCAGTGTTTCGCGGTCGATGCGGGCCGTGTCGATTGAAGCATGCAGAGCGTCCTTTCGCCCGCGGCGTTTGTCCAACGTATTCACTTCGCCCTTCACGCCGTTGAGAGCGGAAGCGTACACTTCTTTTGCTTTCTCCCAAGCCTCCATCTCCGCTTCGTAGGCTCGACGACGAGTGGGTTCATCCGGATGCGTGCGCAGGTTGATCAGCACAGGCATGGGCATCTTTTGGGTTTTGCCATCCAGCTTGAAATCCACCGACAGCTGCGAATTGGTGATCTGCTGAAGCTTGGTCCAGGCATTAGCACCGCTTAATGTTAGTTCTGCAGCTAGCGCCTCCTCGGCGGCGCCCATCATGTACTGGGACTGCGTGTGGGTCTCTTGCAGGAAGAAGGCATGGTCTGCTAAGGTGCCTGTGCGTGAGGCCAGTTCAGCGAGCTCACTTCCCATGCTGCCTACCCATCCTCGGAAGCCGACCTCCTGCTTGCGCAGCCGCACGCCGTAGAGCTCGAGCTCGGATTCGATGCGGCGCGCCTCTTGATTGAAGGAATCGGTGCTGGTGAAGGAAGCCACATAGGCGCCCATGGTGTTGTAGAGGCGGCGAACTGCGTTCATCCTGTCCAGCAATTCAGATAGTACGCGGGCAAGCTCGACCATGCCGCCCTGCACCGTCCCTTCGGCGTGCTTTTCGATGCGATGGGTTTGTTGGAATTTATCGATCTCATCCAATTGGGATTCGAGATCTTTGACGGCAACCTGGAACTGATCGCTATCCAGCGACGGATAGACGTTCGTTAAATCCCACCGAGGTACTGTGCCCAGGTTCTTGGTCTGCGTTTTTGATGCTCGCGGCGCTTTCTTGGATGATTTGGCTTGCTTTGTTGCTTCCGATTTCTTTGTACCCTTCTTCGCTTTTTTGGGCATGACAGTCCTTTTCCAAATGAGATTTGATGAGGGGAAAAACAGCAACCTTGTGAAGTCTACCCAGATTTTGGACCAATGATCAGCATAATATGCCGCTAATGTTTCACGAGCAGTACTCTTATTGAGCCTGACCTATCAGAGTAAATTTGCTCGTAATATTGACCTATTCCGGGTTCGATCAATTCCCATAAATCGCGATTATTGCCCGACAGATAATGGTCGATATAAATGGCTTGCACGCCATCGGCTAACAAAACCGAGTACAACGCATCAGGTGTATCCACCAAGAGGTTCTCGCCGGTTGAGGGGTAGTGAGTCATGTGTGCTGCCCAGGCTGCGCCTGGCGCGCCTGAGGCCACGAGCGAGCCCTTGGGCAAGTTGGCTTGCAGTGCTAGGCTGGCGCGTTCTTCAGGCTGGTCCCTGAGTTGCCGCAAGTTTGGCGGGTCATATAACGATCCGCGCAAGATGAGGGCAACTGAAAACAACAACAGCCCGCTGGTGAGAACCCTGGACGCGGGGCGCGGAACCAGTTGGCGCAACAGCCAAAGCAAGCCGAAGCCCGCCAGCATCAAAATAGCTGCAAAGTACAAAGCCGTGTTGCCTTGAATGAAGCCGAGGATTGTCAGTACTCAGTATGACGGACCAGGCGAGCAATTCTTTTCTAAAAAATTTGCTGGTTAGCAACGAGTGTGCCCCAACGGCAGCCGCGGCGTAAAGAACAAAGTATGTGGTTTGCAAGTAACCGACTCGGAAAAACGTGAGGAAATAGATAAGCAAATAGGCTGGCCACAGAAGGAAAGTAACGAACAATAAATACTCGCGTCGCCGGATTACTTCGATCACCCCGCGAATCGTGAACAAAAAGAAAATAATCGCCGTTTTGCTCCCGAACGCCTGTATCGCCATTCCCGGCAGTTCGCGCAGCATCAAGACAGTATGAGAAAGAAAAGCCCCGGGGTTGCGGCTGATAGCCGCGAACACCGAGTTGTTGTTCTCCTCTGCGGTTCCGTAGAGCTCCGCGGCGGCTTGCACGGCGCACCTCATTTCTGTCTGGCGGCACTCCTCCCCGCCGGCGGCAAAATCGAGGCTGTATCCCTGTTCGAAAGCGGTGTAAAAGCGGTCTGTAGTGCCCAGGCCATAATACCCGGTCTGAAGTCCGTAGAGCCCCAATGTACCCGGCGATCAAAATCACGAAGGGCAGCCCGGCGTACGCCAGCCAGCGCCAACGCGGTTTGGAATTCAAATTCAAGAGTAGGGTCAACGCAAGGAAGATCAGGAACAGGATCAGGCCGTCATTGCGGGCCAAACCGGCCATTCCCACAAACAAAGAGGCCCAGGCTAAATGCCTCAGCTCACCATGATTTCGATACGCCAGGAATTGCCAGAATGCGAATGCTGCCATTGCAGCGAAGAGGGCGTCGCTGGGATTGCCAAGGATGGCCGTTAGCACAGGGATCACAATCAGGATTCCCACCATCGTCCAGTGCGAAGCAAGCGGCTTTAATTCTCGCCCGATCAGATAGGCTGCAAGCCACATAAGACCGAAAAGAATGGCTCGTCCCAAAGCGGCGGAATTGAGCAACCAGAATGGGGATTGGGCAAACGGAAAATAGGTTAGTGCATAAAGCACGCCGACCAAGGGATTGCGCGCGAAGAGAGGCAGCTCACCTTGCGCCAGCAACCTGCCTGTATTGATGTATACCGCCTCGTCCCACTGGTTGATGTCGCGCAGTGTGGGAAGCAGTGATTTCAGCACCAAAAACAAGTGCAGCGCAAGAACTAGGCCAATCGTCAAGGCCGGAATTGATGGTTTTGGGAGCTTACTGAGCATCTTATTTATTTTTGACAAGCCTATCTCACAGGTGAAGCGCACTCAGGCCGTTCTGTGAAATGTGTCTGCTCTGTTAATCAGGACATTGTACCGAGCGAGGCGAAGTCCCGGCCGGTTGGTTGCTGAAACACACGAAGACCTCCGAACTCAGGCACGGTGGCCAGTAGGTGGTTGAAGATGCTCGCCTGGATGCCTTCGTATTCTTCCCACACGATCGTGTTGGTAAAGAGGTAGATCTCTATCGGTAAGCCGGACGGCCCCGGATCGAGCTGGCGCACGAGGATCGTCATATCCTGTCGAACGTCTGGGCGCTGGCGCAAATAGGCGTCCACATAGGCCATGAACGCGCCCAAATTCGTGAGCCGCGGCTTGTTGGGCGAGGTGTCGGCAGGCTCGCTGCCATCCGGCTGCAAGCTGCGCTGTTCGAGATAGCCCTTTAGCTGCGCGATCGTCCTCAAATGCTGCAGATCTTCTTCCGTGCAGAATCGGATGCTTTGGATATCAACATAGAGGGAGCGCTTGGTGCGCCTGCCCCCAGCCTGACTCATCCCGCGCCAGTTTTTGAACGAGACCTCCATTAGTTTGTGTGTTGGGATTACCGTAAACGTTTTGTCCCAATTCTGGATTTTGATAGTGTGCAGCGACATGTTGGTTACATCGCCGTCAGCGTTAAAGCCCGGGACTTCGATCCAGTCGCCCTCTCTTACAAGATCGTTTGCAGCTATTTGGACGCTTGCTACTACAAAGAGGATAGTATCTTGGAAAATGAGCAGTAGGATGGCAGTTAATGCCCCTAATCCACCCAGTAAAAGCAGGGGCGATTGGCCCGTGAAGAGCGAAATTGTAAGAATTATCGCCACTGCGAGGAATAAAATCTTTCCCAGATCCAGGTATCCCTGGATGGAAACGCCGCTATAAGTTTCACGGCTTTCGTAGATGATATTGACCGCGTTAAGCAAAGAGGTGGCCGTCAGCACGGAGATCCACAGGATGATGAAAAGGCTCGCTGATCTAATCAGGATTTCGCTTTGCGGCCATAAATAAGCGAATTCATTTATGACGATGAGGGGTGCAATCAGCGACAGCCGGTAGGGATGCAAGTGTCTGATGAATATGTCATCCCATTTGTTTTCAGTGCGGGATGCGACGTAGAGGAGCCCGCGGGCGACAAAATAGCGTGCCACCAAAAAAGCGAAAATGGCCCCGGCTACCACGGCAATCAGTTGGTTGCGCGGATCGCTTTGCAGCCAGGCGCCGATGATTTCAATAAATGTCATGGCTTCGCAGGTATTTGAGAGGGTTGGCGTTTCATTTCGAATATGTCGCGTACATAAGTGTAATTTGCGCCGGATAAGCGTCCAACCGGTTTCAGCGCCTTGATGTCGATTTTGTAATCGGGAAGCAAAACGCTATCCGAGATGTGGATATGAACGACTTCGCCGATTACGATCCATCCGGAACCCGGTCTCCCGTCGCCGATCTCGATGATCCGATCCAGCTTGCATTCGAAGTTGATCGGGCTCTCTGCTACACGTGGAGCAGAGACAATTGAGGGGAGTACTGGCGTCAGACCCGCAAACTCGAACTCATTAACGTCGCTGGGCAACTCGGTTGAGCTTAGGACCATAGCTCTAGCGTTGTCTTCCGTTACGACGTTGATGATGAACTCTTTGGTGGCTTTAATATTCATGTACGTATCTTTGACGCCACCATCGCTGGCGCGAATCCCGGGACAAAACAGTAGTGTAGGGGGGCGATAGCAGACTGCGTTGAAAAAAGAGAAAGGCGCCAGGTTGGCCCACCCTTCCTCGTTGACCGTCGAGACCCAAGCAATCGGACGGGGCACCACAGAGCCGAGAATAATCTTATTTAGCGCGCTGGCAGGGATATCGGCGGGGTTGATTTCCATGCGGTTCCTGGTGACGTTTTAGCCGGCAGTAAAGAAGCTTTCTTCGCCTTCGTTTTCCATCCAGGTAGCCTGGTATCCAGGCTTTTCCATCTCGAGCGCATCAGCGGTCAAGTGGAGCGGGTGGAATGTATCCACCATTACGGCTAATTCTTCAGTGCTCTTCTTACCGATAGAGGCTTCCGTAGCACCGGGCTGCGGTCCGTGCGGCAAGCCGAACGGGTGCAACGTGATGTCGCAACGGTCAATGCTTTTGCGGGACATGAAGTTGCCCTCTGCGTAATAGATCACTTCGTCGGATTGCACGTTTGAGTGGTTGTAGGGTGCCGGGATAGCATCGGGATGGAAGTCGTAGAGGCGCGGGACGAAAGAGCAAAGCACGAAGTTGCGGCCCTGGAAG
>JBOGUK010000011.1:0-1575 GCA_050695915.1 Anaerolineales bacterium | reverse complement strand
CGCACGGAGTTGGATACGTGAGAGCTAGTCCCGCCTTCCGTGCAAGCACGCTGCCGACCTTTTTGCTGCTTGGGTTGTTTGCCGCGTTCTACTTGCTGCCGATCTACCTCATGTTGATCACCGGTTTAAAGGATCTGACCGAGGTCAACCTGCGCACCATGTGGAATCTGCCGGCCAGCCTGAACTTCGCCGGCTTTGCAGAGGCGCTCAATCGCCTTCTGCCTAACCTGCGCAACAGCATCGCGCTCACCATTCCCGCGGCGCTGATCTCGGCTGTTCTTGGATCATTGAACGGTTACGTTCTCTCGAAATGGAAATTTCGCGGCTCGAACCTGATCTTCATGGCCATCTTGTTTGGCATGTTCATCCCTTATCAAAGCGTGCTCATCCCCCTTGTGCAATTTTTGCAGCGCATCGGACTTTACGGAAACATCCCTGGGCTGATCCTGGTGCACGTCGTCTACGGTTTGCCCATCACCACATTGATTTTTAGGAACTACTATGCTTCGATCCCCGGTGAGGTGGTTGCTGCAGCGCGCATCGATGGCGCCGATTTCCTGCGCGTTTATCGCTACATCATGCTGCCCCTCTCGATTCCGGGGTTCGTCGTCGTGCTGATCTGGCAATTTACCAACATCTGGAATGAATTCTTGTTTGCGGTGGTGCTGACCAATCCGTCGAATTGGCCTATCACCGTGGCGCTCAACAATTTGGCGGGCAGCCAGATCGTTGAGTGGAACGTGCAGATGGCGGGCGCCTTGCTGGCTGCCTTGCCGACCCTGCTTGTCTATTTGCTGCTTGGGCGTTATTTCGTGCGCGGGTTGATGGCCGGGGCACTCAAGGGGTAAGAGGGGCAGAGTAATGGGGCGGCTAGCCGGACTTTAGCCCGGCCATCACCACCGCCACCAGCCGTCTGACTGCAGGCTTCGAGGGCAGGTCGGCGGCTGCCGCCAGCGCATTCTGGCAGTAGGCAGCGAGCTCTTCGATGGCAATATCCTTGCGCACGACGCCCGCTTTCTGGGCATTGGTGAGGAGGTGGCTGATGAAGTGTTTGAGATGACCCTCGGCTTTCGTGACCTGAGCGTCTTTGTGCAGCAGGGCGGAAAGTTCGGCGTCCAGGTGCCCGCGGGTCTCGTGCAGCATCAGGGCGTAGGCCTCGAGCACAGCGGTGAGGCGCTCGGCGGGCGAACCCGCAGAATCGCGGGCGGCGACGAGGTTGTCGAAGTGGCCCTTGATCTGGCGCTGGTGCCAGGCGTGCAGGATCTCTTCGACGCCCGAGAAATACTTATACAGCGTGGCCCGCCCGATGCCGGCCTCCTCGGCGATCTGCGACATGGTGACGGCCAGCAGCCCGCGCTGGGCCACGAGCGCCGCGGCGGCGTCCAGAATGGCGTCGCGCACCTCCTGGCGGTGCGTGGCGACCGTTTCGTTCCACAGTTTCGGCATTGCGCTCAGTATACAGTAGACAGTATGTATTGACAATAGACGGAGTGTATTGTATAAAGAGTGCTGTCCACCTGTGTTTCCCTGAGCAAAGCGAAGGGTCCTTGAAACGCCGCTTGCGCAACGCTTGCT
>JBOGUK010000010.1:0-6591 GCA_050695915.1 Anaerolineales bacterium | reverse complement strand
GTGCGCTTACTCCCCACAGCAATTCTTTGTCGTATTCCTTGAAATAGACAACTTCCAACGTCTGCCCATTGGGAGCGACGCGTTGCCGCTTTTCAAGGTTACCGGGATCCGCCAGCCATATTAGCGGAATAGTGAAAGCTCGCTGAACTTCCGTTTCCAGCGGGCGTATCTTGATCGGCCAGGGGATTGTTCCCACAACAGGAGTAACGTTGTAGTTGCTAATCGTTACAAAATCCTCCAAGTTCCCCAATAGGCTTACTGACTCCGGCACTAAACCGATTTCTTCATAGGCTTCGCGAAGAGCGGCTTGCTCAGGTTGAGTTTCGCCGGGTTCGAGACGCCCGCCAGGGAAGGCAACCTGCCCGCTGTGCATATCTCCCTGCATGACGGAGCGCAAAATGTAAAGAATGTGCCAATTCTCATCGATACGCAGCATTGGGATCAGCACCGCCGCAGGGCGCGGTTCTTCATCGCTGACCGTCTCGCGGAGCGGGCTCACAAAGGGATCAGCCAGTCGCTCAGCAAGCAGATCGCTGATGCGTTGCTCGGTGAGGACATTGATAGCAGCGTAATATGTCATGGGCTAAGCTTCCGGGCGCGCCATAACGATGCTTCCGCAGTATTGGCACTCCGAGGCTTGCTGGTTCGAAACGAGGGATTCCAAATCCATCGTTGCTCCGCAATATGGACATTTCTCGGGGATGGTCTTAGCTCCAGAGCACCGTTTTGAAGGTTGCCTTTGATCGTCCGGAAGTAATTCATCCAGGAAATCTCGGATCATCTCGGCATTTTCAGAGTTTCCGCCCGATTCCATTGTGTCAGCAAGCCGACTGCCTTCAAAGATTAGCTGATCACGACGTTCTTGTGCAACCAACATTTCAAGACCGCGGCGACCGATGTCGAGTGAATTACGCAGGTCGCCGCCAAGCGCATGGGCATGCGCCGCTTGCATGAAAAGCATTGGGGCTGGATACACAAAATTGAGATCGACCGCTTTGAGCGCCAGGTTTTCGAAAATGCGCGCTGCATTGAGGTGGTCGCCGACCGCCATCAGGTGATTGGCGCGGCGGATCTCATTTTGCAGGCGCGGATTGAGCATGCGCCCCGCGAGCAGCGGACCGCGTGGTTTCCACGGACGCTCCCACGGTGCGCGGCGCTGGTAGCGAAATCGTCTGAACGGTCGCCTGCCCATGGCTTAGACGCGGGGTTGAATCACAAAGACCCAGTGACCGAAGAATAATGATCCAATGCTAAGCAACGATCCGAAGCCGGTGAACAATGGGCCCACACGAAACAACCCCCAGCCCATCTGTGAGGCAAGCCAATGCCCGCCCCAGAACCCGGCCCAGGCCAAGATCATATAAAGGAGCAGGCGGCCGAGTCCCCCGCCGCGCCAGAGGTGGAAAGCGGCGCCAAAAAAAGTGGCCAGGGTGGCGCCCAATACAAATGAGGGTAAGGTCATGCCGTAAGGGCGAAGTGAAGGGAACTCTCTGCGATGTCTAACGGTTCCAGTGGCCCTTCCTGGATGATGCCCCCGCCAGTCACTTCTCCGCTCATATAAAAAACGGCAGCCTGCCCTGGAGTGATGTCGCGCAACGGTTCATGAAACCGAACAGTTGTTGTGCCATCTGAATTGACAGAAACTCTCCCCGCGGCTTTGCGGGCGCTGTATCTAATTTTCACCTCCGCGGTAAATTCATCTGCGGGAGGTTTCCCAGCAAGCCAGTTAACCTCTCCGGTCACTAATTCCTTGCTGCCGAGCTCGTGTTTGAAGCCAACTATGAGGGTATTGGAGTTCGAGTCTTTGCCCAAAACATATAAAGGCTCAGATGCCGAAAGACCGAGGCCTTTGCGCTGACCAATCGTGTAATTCATTAGGCCGGTGTGGTTCCCCAGCAATTCGCCCCTTCTATTTCTAATCGCGCCTGGCTGGTTCAATTCCGGCTTATGTCGCACCAAGAAATCTCGGTAGTCCTGTCCAGCGAGGAAACAGAGATCCTGGCTTTCCTTGGATGCGGCTGCCGGCAATTCTAAATCCCTGGCGATTTGTCTTACTTCGGGCTTGGTTAGATTCCCTAGCGGGAAAAGTGCATGCTTTAACTTGTTCTGATCAAGGACGTGCAAGACATATGACTGGTCCTTGCTTGAATCTGCAGCTTCGAAAAGGCGAACCAGTTCGCCGGGATTGCGGGTAAGGCGAACGTAGTGCCCCGTTGCCATGTAATCCGCGCCCAAAGCCAGGGCACGTTGCAATAGAAAATCCCAGCGGATCTCGCGGTTGCAAGCCAGGCATGGATTTGGTGTTTGTCCCGCAGAATATCCATCGAAGAAATAATTGACCACGATATTGTGAAAGGTATCTTGGGCGTTGACGGCATAAAACGGGATACTCAGCTTGCCCGCAACGCGGCGGGCGATGTTCATCGCCGCCGGTGTGCAGCAGCGGTTCGAGGCTGCCCGACCTGGCTCGCTCCACAAGCGCATCATCATTCCGATAACTTCATATCCCTGCTGTTGGAGCAACGCGGCAACGACCGAACTATCCACGCCCCCACTCATGGCAACGACGACCTTGGTCTTTGCCATCAGGCCAACTCCAACCTGCGGACGCGCTCTACTAACCTGGGGAGAGTGGCCAGGAATTCATCGATATCTTCCTCTGTCGTGTTGGCGCCGACCGTAACCCGCAATGATCCAAGAGCCCAGTCTGGCGACAGCCCTAGCGCCAGAAGAACGTCGGATGGTTCCGGATCTCCAGTTTTGCAGGCAGAGCCAGAAGAGCAGGCAAATCCGGCGTCATCCAGCAGCATTAGCAAGGCGTTTCCATCCACACCCTTGAATACGAAGCTTGCATTGTTGGCAAGCCTAAAATTAGGATGACCCGTTAATTTGGAATCGGGAATGGATTGGAGGACTTCACGGATGATCCGGTCTCGAAGCCCGCTGACCCGGGCGGTTCGCTCCCCGATCTCACCTTGTGCTAAATCGAGGGCCGTGGCCATCCCAACAATGTAAGCAACATTTGGCGTTCCCGCCCGGACGCCGAACTCGTGACTGCCCCCAGTCTGCGTGTTCAAGAGGCGCGTACCGCGGCCTACGTACAAGGCGCCAACCCCTTTGGGCCCGTAAAACTTATGGGCGCCAATCGAAAGCAGGTCAACACCTAATTTCGTAACGTCCAGGGGTAAATGAGCTCCACACTGCACAGCATCGCTGTGCAATGGCACGCCCCATTCTTTGCAGATCACAGCCATTTCACCGATTGGGTTGACCGTCCCGATCTCATTGTTGCCGAGAATCACGGATACCACAGCCGTTTCCCGGTGAAGCCGCTTTGCCACTTCATCGGGATGAACCATGCCAAATTCGTCGACTGGCAGGTATTCAAGCTGGAAGCCAAAGTGCTCTGCGAGGTGCTCTGCCGTTTTCGATACCGCATGGTGCTCCACTGGACTGATCAGTATGTGCGTTGCGCCGCGATCCTCGCGGGCAGCAAGGGCAGCGCCGCGTAATGCGAGGTTATCGCTTTCGGTCCCGCCAGAGGTAAAGATAATTTCTTCGGGTTCCGCATTGAGCAAACTGGCTATCTTCTGGCGCGCCTCTTCGAGCGCCGCGTCAGCGCGTTGTCCGAATAGATGAACGGATGAAGGGTTTCCGAAGTCGTTCAGGAATAGAGGTTGCATTAATTCGAGAACGCGCGCATCCAGAGGCGTCGTGGCCGCGTAGTCAAGGTAAACCTGCTTCTTTTGCAACATTGTGCGAAATTATAGCGCGGGGGCAAATGCGCGAAAACTACCGTCACTGAGATCGACTCGACATTTGGTGCTATACTTCCTTTGCGTTCGCGCAGCAAGGCCCGTTTCGCCTTGAAGTTGTTCAGCGGGAATGCGGCTGTCTGCACGCAAGACAGCATGGACCCTTAGCAGAGTCAAACTCAAAAGGTCACGGCCGCGCCAAACGATTTTGGCGCACGCCAATTTTGCGCCGCCTTAGCCTGGGGAAAGGGGAATAAATGCTGCCGTGAGAATCACACTCGTCCACTATTCAGCCCCGCCTGTCGTAGGCGGCGTGGAAAGTGTTCTCCGTCACCATGCTCGCTTGATGGCCAGCCGCGGACATTCAGTTTCCGTGATCGCCGGGCGCGGCAGTGCCTTCGACAGACGCGTGCATTTTGTCAAAATCCCGCTCGTGGACTCCCGGCACAGTTCCATCCTGAAAGCAAAAGCCCAACTCGATCGAGGAAGTGTGCCCACAGATTTTGATGCCCTTACCCAAAAAATCGAGAGCCGTTTGGCAGAGTTGCTTGAGGACGCCGATGTTCTCATCGCGCACAATGTTTGCTCTTTGCACAAGAACCTTGCTCTTACCGCAGCAATCAACAAGCTTTCTACCAAGATCCCAAAAATGCGAACGATTCTCTGGCATCACGATTTGGCCTGGACCAGTACCCGCTATCAAAGAGAACTGTACCCCGGCTACCCTTGGGATCTTATCCGGACACCTTGGCCAGGAGTAACTCAGGTGACTATTTCCCAGGCGCGGCGGCAGGAGTTGTCCAACCTTTTGCGGTTACCGCCAGAAAAGATATGTGTTGTGCCAAATGGAATTGACACCGGCGAATTTCTTAGGCTCGGACTCCAAGCCAGAGAATTAGTTGAACAACTAAAGCTCTTTTCCTCTGAGCCGTTATTGTTCCTTCCAGTCAGAGTAACACGGCGCAAAAACATTGAACTGGCCCTTAACACACTTGCCAGACTCCGAGAGACTCATCCATCAGCGCGCCTAGTGGTCACTGGACCCTTGGGGGCCCATAACCCGGCGAACTTGGATTACTTCGAAGAACTAAAAGAAATGCGCCGAAAGTTGTCGCTCAACGGCTCAGCCCATTTCCTTGCTGAACTGGTTGATGGTTCCCTGTCCGATGAGGCTATTGCAGATTTCTACCGATTTGCAGATGCCTTGTTTCTCCCCAGCCTCGAAGAAGGGTTTGGAATCCCTATGATTGAGGCTGGGTTGAGCGGAATGCCCGTATTCTGCAGTGATATTGATTCTTTGCGCGCTCTTGGCGGTGGAGACGTTAATTATTTTTCGCCAAAGGACGATCCTGGAAAGGTTGCCACGTTGATCGCGACCGTCCTAGATGGCGACCCGCGCTATCGGTTGCGAGTCCGGATCCGGCAGGAATTTGCCTGGCAGGCAATTTACGACAGCCACATCACCCCTCTGCTCGAGTCCTCAGCATGAATCGCCCCAGACCTTTTGAGCTCATTCACAAAGTGCTCGTGCCAGTCATTCACAGCTGTGATCCGACCGCAGCATTGACGGCGGCCCGCCTGATTGCTAATGAAGAGAATATCCACCTTTTCGGTCTGGTGGCAGTGCAAGGGGAAGAAGCTCTAAGCGCGGGCGCGGTGCCTGCTCAGCAAATGCGAAAACTCATGCGTTCGCTGCCTGAAGGAAAAGGCGTCCAGACGCGAGTGTCTCATGAACCCTGGAAGGAATTGCAGGAGCTAATTCTAAAAGAGAAACCCGATCTGCTAATCATGGAATGGCCTCATACACTCGAAACCCTTGGAGTGAGTCTGGACGAAGTGCTCTCGCGTCCTATCTGCGACGTGGCCCTGGTGAGGGGCCCCGTTAATCCCAGGCCCCAAAAAATACTCATTCCATTGCGCGGGGGACCCTATTCAGAACTTGTTCTTCGCCTTGCGCTGGCTGCAGAACATTTAGCGGGAGCGAAACTAACCTCCCTGCATATAAGGAATCGCAGGCTAGTGTTTACCAGGAGTCAGAGGAGAAATGCCCAAAAACGGGATGCGGCATTTCAAGGCATTAGCGCGGTTCTTGAACACCTGCCGGAAGTTAAGCAAAACCATCTGGTTACGGATGACGCTGGGTCAGCCATCGTGGAATATTCGCGAGAGGCTGATCTCGTGATCATGGGGTCATCGGCGGCGCATGTTCCTGCAAAGTTAGGGTTTGGCGCAACAACACAACGGATATTGAACGAGGCCAGTTGCGGGGTCATGGTTGTGAAGTCGCAGCGCGCTTTGCCCATCGAAATGCAAAGCGAGATGGCTGGGCAATCTGCGATTTCGGTTCTGGTGGATAAGTGGTTCGCCGAAAACACGTACCATGCGGTTGAGTTTTCAGATTTGGAACATCTCGTCGAGTTGAGGGAAAGGCAGGGATTAACAATCAGCGTAGCCATGCCAGCGCTCAATGAAGAAAAAACCGTGGGAAAGGTAGTGAAAACGGTTAAGACAGAACTGATGGAAAAGGTAAATCTGGTGGACGAAATCGTACTGATGGATTCGGGGTCCACTGACAGCACTCGAGAGATTGCGCGCGATCTGGGAATCCCAGTTTACATTCACCAGGAGGTCCTGCCCGTTTATGGCGAACGCGATGGCAAAGGCGAAGCCCTGTGGAAGAGCCTTTACGTCACTCGCGGCGATATTCTGCTTTGGATTGATACAGATATTGTGAACATCAACCCGCGATTTGTTTATGGGTTGATCGGACCTCTGCTGATCGAACCCGAGCTTCAATTTGTGAAAGGCTTTTATCGCCGTCCGCTGAGAGTTGACG
>JBOGUK010000009.1:0-4035 GCA_050695915.1 Anaerolineales bacterium | reverse complement strand
GGTAGACAGTTGCTGCGATCAGGAACTTCTGTCGGGGCCCATTACAGCGAAGCCAATTTTGCCAAATCCAACAAGGATTTCGTGAACAAGATCGAAGGGGCATTGCAGGAACTGGAAGAAACAGCTTACTGGTTGGCCCTTATGGAGGATGCAAAAATAGGAAAGCCAGCCGGACTCGCTGAACTCCAACGGGAATCCCGTGAACTAATCGCCATTTTCGTAACAATTGCGAAAAAGGTGAAATCCAGATGACCTTTCTCTCTTCTCCTCTCTCCTTTATCCCTTTCTTCCCATGAGATTCTACGAATGGGAGAGGCTGAAAGAAGAAGATCGGCTAAAACAAGAGGCCCGTTTTGGGCCTCCGCCACCTACAACGGAAGAAAAAGTGAAAGCCATCCGAAAAGAGCTGGATTCGCTCAAAGGCCGTCTCAAAGACGAAGTTCTGGCGGAATTACGCTCCGAAGTGGAGCGCCTGATCTCCGCTTATCAAAAATCGCCCTCAGAAAGGATCCGAAGCCATGACCTATCCGAATAACCAGTCCGTAGTCGATTTGTCAGTGCCAGCGAGCGTTAGCGAAGCGCCTATCCCGAGCGATCCTCATCGCGGCAGGGCCCGCCTTGAGCCCGAGCGGAGCAAGGGAGAATGGGAGGGAAAGCAACCTCCCGGGCTCAATCGCGATCTAGCCTACGACAACCTACAAAACGTGATCCTCAAACTCGCCGTCAAAAAGGACGACGTGCGCAGCGCTCCTGCCGCCCGCACCGAATTCACGCAACTGGTCGAACAGGCGCTGGATGCGTATCGCGTCTACATGCAGGCCATCGCGGGAGGTGAGATTTAGCCGTCCTTCATCGTGTTTTCCTGAGCGAAGGATTCGCCTAACCTGGCTCCTTGCCCTTTTGCCGGGTTAGGAATTATGCATTGTCAAAGTGTATCGACCCCTCCCCGCCGCGGAGTAATAACTTTACAAATCGCCTTGACAAACTAGCCCTTATGTTCTATGATCTCCATTATTAGAACATCTGTTTCTATGGAGGAACGCATGGCGAGAGTAAAGGTAAAAGAAAATGGCAAAAACGGCTCAAAGGAATCGGCTTCCGCCTCCCAAAATGGGCATGACGAGACACAGCACCAGCGTCTGCAGGTGCTCCAGCGCACTCTGGATGACATCATGAAGCGTTTCGGCGAGGGCGCCATCATGCGCCTCGGCGAAGCCCACGGCATGGCCGTGGAAGCCATCCCCACTGGCTCGCTTTCTCTCGATATCGCCCTCGGCGTGGGCGGCATCCCGCGCGGGCGTGTCACCGAAATCTACGGCCCCGAATCCTCCGGCAAGACCACGCTTTGCCAGCACCTCGCTGCCGAAGTTCAGAAGCGCGGCGGCACCGCCGCCTTCATCGACATGGAACACGCTCTCGATCCCACCTACGCGGCTCGCTGCGGCGTCGACCTCGATACACTCTTGATCGCCCAGCCTGACACAGGTGAACAGGCCCTCGAGATCGCCGAGGCCCTCGTACGTTCCGGCGCCGTCGAGCTTGTGGTCATCGACTCCGTCGCCGCGCTCGTGCCGCGCAACGAGATCGAAGGCAACATGGGCGACGCGTCCATGGGCATGCAAGCACGCCTCATGTCCCAGGCATTGCGCAAACTCTCCGGCGCCATCAAGCAAACCAACACCGCCGTGGTCTTCACCAACCAGTTGCGCCAGAAGATCGGCGTCATGTTCGGCAATCCGGAAACTACCAGCGGCGGCATGGCGCTTAAGTTCTACGCATCCGTGCGCATGGATGTGCGCCGCATCCAATCCATCAAGACCGGGCAGGACGTCGTTGGCAACCGCACGCGCGTGCGCGTCGTCAAGAACAAAGTTGCGCCGCCCTTCCAGGTGGCCGAATTCGACATTATGTATAATGAAGGCGTCTCAAAGAGCGGCGATCTTCTGGATCTTGCCGTTTTATATGAAATAGTCGAAAAGCGCGGCTCACATTACGCACTTGGCGAAGAACGCATTGGTCAGGGACGTGAAGCCGCAAAAGAATTCCTGCGCAACAACCCGCAGATCAGCGAAACCATTGAAGCCCAAATTCGCGACAAAGTTTTGACCCAACAGCCCAGCGCTTATGCAGACACGGAAGAACCCGTGGCCTTCGAGCCCGCCGAAACGCTGGAACAGGAACTCGAACCCGCAGAGGTATAACCGCAAAAGCTAACCGGTTCAAAAAAGGAGCGCTTCGCTCCTTTTTTGTCATTTCGAGCGAAGCCCGACGAGAAATTTCTTTGGTGCAGGGCAAACAATGACGATTACGGGAGAAAAACCAGTCTATTATGTTTATGTAATGTCCAATAATTCAGGCATTTACATACATCGGCATCACGAACAGTCTGATCCGCCGAGTAGAAGAGCACAAAGCCGGAAAATATGCCGGGTTTTCAAAAAAAATGGGACGCACAAACTTGTTTATTATGAGGAATATCAATATGTGAATGATGCAATCTTTCACGAAAAACAGATCAAAACTTGGCGGAAAAAGAAGAAACGAAAACTAATCCGAAATCTCAACCCAAGATGGGAGGATCTAAGCGCCGATTGGCTTGAGGGTGAGTCACCTCCAGCCGAGGTGTAATTCAAAGAATAAAGTTAGAAACTCCTCGTCGGGCAAGCGCCGATTAAAAACGGCGCTAAACGCCCTCACTCGGAATGACAGGTATAAGTATACTGATGGGGTTTAATGACATGACATGCGACTAATATCCTACATAGAACTGCTCATCGCTTCCAGTTTTCTATTAATGGCGACTGCCTGCACGCGCAGCGCGCTGCCCGCCAACGGAAACTACTTCCTCGCCCCCACTCTCGCCGGGAACTCCACCCCCGTGCTTCTCGAAACTCATACTCCACCGCCAGCCACGGCTACAGCAGAATGCGAAAACCATCTCGTGTTCCTGCGTGACGTCACCATTCCCGATGGCACACACTTCGCGCAGGGCGCGACCATCGAAAAAAGCTGGGAGATCCGCAACGAAGGTACCTGTCCCTGGGTACGCGGCTATTTCGTTCAACTCGAAGACGGCCCCAATCTCGGCGCCATTGAACGGCAGCCGCTGCCCGAAGCACAACCAGGCGAAGCCGTGGTGCTCACAATTCAATTCAAAGCACCCAACGTTCCAGGCACCTATCGCTCCTCCTGGCGTGCCCACGATTTCGGTGAGCAGCCCTTCGGTGTGCTCTTCTATATCGACATCATTGTGGACTAACCCATTCACCATTCATAATTCCTAATTCACAATTCATCTTCGCCATTGCTTATGCGTGAACCAACCTCCCCCACCGCCATCAAATTCCAAGAAGAACTCCAAACCCTCGGTCTCAACGGCCGCGTCGTCGAATTTGAAACCACCACGCGCACTGCAGCCGACGCGGCCGCGGCCATCGGCTGCGAGCTGGGTCAGATCGTCAAATCGCTGATCTTCAAGACCACAAACAGCGGTCACGCTGTTCTGGTCTACACCAGCGGTTCCAACCGCGTAGATGAGAAGCGCATCGAAGGACTGGTCGGCGAGCCTCTCAGCAAAGCCGACGCCGACTTCGTACGCTCCGTCACCGGCTTCGCCATCGGCGGCGTGCCGCCCTTCGGCTTCTCCCATCCCCAGCACACCTATCTAGATGAAGACCTTCTCCAATACGCGGAAGTCTGGGCCGCCGCGGGCACACCGAACTCAGTATTTCCTTTAAGAGTTGAAGAATTAATCCGGTTGACTGGTGCGAAACAAACCCGGGTTAGCGGAGGTTGAAACGAAATGGTCGCCAGCAATCTTTTGGGACTAGTGGATCGCTACCAAATCCTCAAGCACCAAACGCTTGGGATCCTGAGCGACGCGGATCTAAGGCATTCGTTTCCAGGAAGCGCCAGCCTTGGAGCGCTTTGCAAAGAGCATGGCGAAATCGAACAGGCCTACATCGACTCGTTCAAAACGTTCAAGCTCGATTTCAGTTATCGGAATCCGGATGCCGGTTTGGCCGCCAGCACGGC
>JBOGUK010000008.1:0-12456 GCA_050695915.1 Anaerolineales bacterium | reverse complement strand
CCCAAAGAGCGCATCAGCAACAAGATCCAGCCCCACTTGCAGCCTGCATAAAAAAAACGCCATTTCGTAAAAAAACGCCCTTGTGAACTGAACCCCTAAAAACGGACACGAAAAGAAAAGCGCCCCCTGTAAGTTAGAGAGACTGACACCTCAATTCAAAGGGTGTCAGTTTCGTTTTCAATTGTATACGATGGTAGTTGTAAAAGTCGATGTAGTTCAATCCGCCTCGCTTCTCGAATGTGCAGCTCTTGGGCAATCTGTCGATAGGGCTTGCCCTCTTCAAGAAACTGCCGTACCGCCTCCTGCTTGAGCTCAACCGCATAATGCTTCATCCCTTTCTTCCCAGACATAAAAGCGCCTCCTGTTCGATTTTCTCACAGGGGGCGCTTTTCTTTTCGTGTCCGTTTTTAGGGGTTCAGTTCACCTTTGCGCTCCTTTTTGTTAGGCGAGCGGCGAGGCGAGGAATGGCACAAGCATATCTTCGGGGGATAGGCCGCCATGGCGGCCAACCAAAGGGTTGTCCTTCTCTCCCCACCACCAGTACGCGTTACCTTTAGCAACCACGACTAAGTCTCCAATCCGTTCTGCCATGCGTGCATGCGGCGTGCCGGGGCCGAACAGGCCGGAACTTTGCACATAGGATGAATCCAGCACGGTGAACTGATTCGGCCAGGTCTTTTCGATGTATTCGCGGACTGCCTCGCTTTGTCCCGGCTTCACAAAGAGATAGACCAATCGATTTTCGCCGGTCGGCTGCATATGCAGCCGGCGCGTCAGGTTGGGATGATTGCGCAGGTCGTAATGCGGATCGTTTTCCGTATGGATCATGCCGTGATCGGCCGCCAGGATGAACAGGGTGTTCTTGCGCAATCTCATATCGAGGCGATCCAGGAACAACTCTGCCAAGTTTCGGACGAAGGATACAAAACCAGCACGTACACGCTCGTCATCAGGTCCAAATTTATGTCCCATCGTGTCAACATCGGGCCAGTAGATTCCATAAAACGACTTTTCGTTTGGAGCAGCTTCAATCAGTTGACGCAATGTGATCCACAGGTCTACCGGTGAGTGAAAGCCAACCCTTTTTACATCCGTGAAATACATACTGGACAGGCCTGATCCCAAAATGGAATGGTGCTGCAACGCCAACGCATTAACCCCGTTCCCACGAAGATGAGAGCCCAGAGTCCGCAAAGAAAGGAAGGTTTCGGGAACAAAGCCAGCGTCCTGCAGCAATCCAAATTGTCTTTCAAAACTAAACGGGGAATGAGTAATCATATTGGCGACCAAACCGTATTCCTTCAGCCACAATTCGTAACCGAGAATGCCGTGTTCGGCTGCAGACACACCTGTCCACAGGGTCGTTAGGGCAGCGCAGGTCGTGCTAGGTACGATAGATGTTATAGGCGCCAACACGCCGCGTGAGACCAGATCATTGAACGCGCCAAACTCAGGTTCGTGCAGCCAGGAACGCAGTCGTCCCAGAGCAAGCGCATCAACGAGCAAGAAAATCACGCGTTGATAGGGACCGGTTAACTGATCGACGATTTCTCCCCGCAAAGGCGGTGAAGCCAGCATGGGAATATCAAACAGTCTCGCGATCGTGCTGGGGATATTCAGTATGGATTGACCGTAATAAGCGGGGTAAAGGGTATTTTGCCCAAGATCCAATCCGGGCAATCGGTTTTGATCTAAATCAGGAAGCAGTTTCGGAATGAGATCAGGCATTTAGACCGCGGGCAAATATTGATTCGGTTCATACCCATTGGCATCGAGCACTGATGCAATTTCGGCGATCGTTGGCATATTGTGACCGGTTCCTAATTTCTGAACTTTGGCTGCGCCTGTTGCGTTCGCGAGCACGGCCAGCTTTTCCAGCGGCATATCATGAAGCACGCCATAGATCGCCGCGCCAGCCAGGCTATCACCGGCGCCGGTTGCATCCCGCGGCTTGATCGAAAAGCCGGGAACCTCTACGCGTTCTTCGCCGCGCACCAACAGCAACCCTTGCGCTCCGCGCTTGAGAACGATGATCTCCGCGCCGAAGCCTTGCAGCACTTTCACCATGTCGTTATCCTGATATTCCTCAGTGACACGGCGAGCTTCGGCTCGGTTCAATAAAACCACACTGCTAAGAGCCACGATGTCTTGCATCCAGGCATTATCGACATCGGGGTTTCCCGGCCCGGGATCAAAGAATGTAGTCACACTGGCTTCGCGCGCCAGTGCGAATCCTTTTAGAAGCATGGCAGGGATTTCGGGATACTCCGCCCAACCATCAGCGAACAAGGCTTTGGAAGTTTCGATGGGCGATTCCCATACTTTCTGAAACTCGCGCACTTTCAGGCTTCCGGGATAGCCAAGGTATCCAGGTTCGCTGGATCGGTCAACAACTACTCCAGCGACAGGAGTATCTGCTTCCGAAGAAACGCGCAGGTGTTTGACATCCACGCCTTCTCGCTTGAGCCCTTCGCGCACAACTAATCCGAAGCCATCGTCGCCGACTTCACCGATCACGCCAACATCCAGCCCAAAGCGGGCCGCCATGATGGCCACGTTACAGGCGCCGCCTGGCCCCACCTCCATATAGGAGAGGCGATGGATGTCCTTGGCTTTTACCGGGAACTGCGGCAGGCGCATGCTGATGTCGGCAATCAGGTCGCCGAGCACCTGGACTTTCAAGCCGTTTTCTTTTTTCGCCTTCGCCATTGCGAATAGCTCCTCACAAAATCCTGTTTTGTTAGCGGCGCTGAAGACATCCTCAGCGCCTGGGCCAGACGCACCAGCTGCGGGGGGTGAACTGCGGCTCGGTTCAAGATATCAGCTTGCGATAGTATCTCCTTGGCCGGCCCATCAGCCAGGACGCGCCCGTCCACCATAACAACCACACGCTCGGCATGTTCAGCGCAAAAATCAAGGTCGTGGCTGATAATCAGCAGGGTGCGCCCCATTGTATGCAGGTCGCGCAAAACCCGCCTGATGCGCTCGCGCCCGGCCGCGTCTTGTCCCACACTGGGTTCGTCGAGGACCAGGACCGGGGAGTGCATAGCCAGGGTAGCTGCGAGCGCCAGCAGCTTGCGCTCAAAGGGAAGCAAATCATAGGGATTGCTCTCGCTAAGCTCTGCCAGGCCCACCGATTTAAGGCTTTCACGAACGCGCCTCGTAATAGTCGCCTCGGAGAGCCCCAGGTTGCGCGGGCCAAAACTCACCTCGCGTTGAACCGTTCTTTCAAAAAGTTGCTCGTCGGGGTTCTGAAACAAGAAGCCGACCCGCGCGGCCAGTTGAGCAATGCTGAACTCCTTGGTGTTCCAATCTCCAACATAGACCCTGCCTTCGCTCGGTCGCAGCAGTCCGTTCAACAGTTTCACCAAAGTCGTTTTGCCGGCGCCGTTCTCGCCAACGATGGCGACAGATTCTGCTGAATCAATCTCAAGGGTCGCATGATCCAAGGCTCGAACACCTGAAGGGTATGTGAATGAGACGTTATCGAAATGAAGATTCATTTGAAAAAGGTTCGGGCTTCTTTCAAAGTAACCGGCAAAGCACGAGTCGGAGTTCGTTTTTTAGAAATCCTTGCGGCGACTTCGGTATATTGTGTCCGCCCGATACCCAATTTGTTTAGTTTTTCTGAAGCTAAGACCTCACGAGGTTTGCCATCCAACACTATTTTTCCGCGATGTAGAGCGATAATCCTTTCAGCAAAAGTACCCAGCCACTCTAATTTCTGCTCAACCATGATCACGGTAATCTTGCCGGGTTCTGCTAACCTGTCCAGCACGGCAAACAACTCTTCCGTTCCGCGCGGATCGAGTTGTGCGGTGGGTTCGTCCAGAACCAAGACCTTGGGGCGCATCACCAGGACGGAGGCAACAGCAACCTTCTGCTGCTGGCCACCCGAAAGTTCAAAGGGAGAACGATTAGCTATTTCTTGCAGCCCGATCAGTTCGATCGTCTCGTCGGTGCGTTCCTCGATTTCGATTCTTTCCACACCAAAATTTTCCAAGCCGAAAGCGATTTCCTCTCGCACTGTAAATCTGGCGCCGCTGATCTGATTGAATGGATTTTGGAACACTAGCCCGACGCGGCCGGCCAGTTCGCCGAGTGTGGCTTGCGAGATGTCAAGATCGTCAATCAACACCCGTCCTTGCAAATCTCCATGGTAGAAGTGCGGAACGAATCCGCTCAGCGCGTAACAAAGCGTGGATTTCCCGGCTCCATTCGCGCCGACAACGCCGCAAAATTGCCCATCCGGGATGTGTAAATTGATCTCGGACAGGGCCAGTTTATTCGATCCCGGATACGAATAGATTACGTTCTCAAATTTGATCATCTGAACGCGAGTAAGAGTCGGGTCACAACGAGGGCGACGGTAAACAGCGTCAGCATAGCTCTCAACAGCCGCTGGCCCGCCGTGTCCTCAAGCCTGATGAGGCTGGTTTTGGGCCCGCGTCGGCTGAAGGCGCGGGCTTCCAGGGCCATGGCGCGCTCTTCTACATCCAGAAGGCTGCTCAGGATCAGCGGGCCAAACAAGGGAAGAAGCAGTGGCACGCGCTTGAACACATTGACCTGCGTCTCGAGGCCGCGGGATTGTTGAGCTTCAAGGATGATGCGGGCCCGATCCTGGAAGCGCGGATAAATCTGAACAGAAGTAAGGACAACGTAAGCCAGGTTGCCGGGTAACCCGCGTTGTGTGAGCGCGAGCATCAATTTGTCCGGCCTAGTGCTGAGCATTAAGAGAAATGCTCCGCCGATCGCGACCAAGATACGTCCGGCTACCGTAAACCCCGACAATAGACCTTCCAACGTGAACGTAAATCGCCATAGGCTGAAAAGTACGGTCTCGCCCGGCGTAAAAAACCCCTGGATCACCGCCAGGGAAACAATGAACGGCGTAACCACTGCGACACATTGACCAATGAATGGCCGCGTTATTTTTCCCAAAAGCGCGACGGGCACTTCAAGCAAAACAAATACGAGCAAGAGAATAATTAAATCGGGAGCGGTAGCCGCGGCTGCCAGCAGGATAAGGCTGAGGCTGGCCTTGGTGAGCGGGTGCAGTCTATCTAATTCACTGTCTGTCTTAATATAAAGCGCGTTGCGTTGCATAGGTTGATTAAACCACTCACTCAAGGATACAAAGCAAAACGGCCCGCGTACGCGGGCCGTTTCTGTCGTCAGGGATTAACGACGTGAAGTCTTCTTGGTTGCCCTTTTCTTTGCACTTGCCGCCGGCGCCGAAGCAGGCATATTTCCGAATTGGGCCTTTAGACGCACCGGAACTGCCAGCAGGATCGTCCAAACGACCACATAGGTGACAGCTTTGTCCAATGGATCCGAGAAGGTTCCTTGGGCAAGATTGGACATGAGGGCATCCAAGCCTGCGGCGCGGAAAGCTGCCACCACTGCATCTGTGCCAGCAGAACCTGTTACCCCGCCGAAAACATAAGCCGCAATAGGGGCAGAGAGGATGGCGGCAACAACGCCTGTAATCAAACCAGCCACCGCTGCCTTCCAAAAGGACTGCAGCCAGCCAGCGCGACCGAATACGCCTGCAAGGATGCCGATGATGGCAGCCACGCCTGCCCAGGCCACAGCCTGCGGGAATAGGCCCGTTAAGGTCCAAACAATGTTAGCTAAGAAGCCGGTTACGGCACCTGCCCACGGACCTACCAGCACGCCAACTAGGACTGTCCCGATGGAGTCCAGATACAGGGGTAATCCCAGCAGGCGAGGGATCTGCCCGCCCCCTATATTGATCCCGATTGCGACGGCCATTAAGACAATGCTGATCGTGGTGAACTCTTTACGAAAACCGTTCATGAGTTCTTCCTCCTCTCAAGAAAGGGACTGACGATTTGATTATAAGTGTTTTCAGCTAGAATCTTATTCTTGGATGGATAATCTACCCGAAGTGCACATTTACAGCGACGGCTCCTGCGTCGGCAACCCGGGACCCGGCGGCTGGGCCACCTTGATCCGCTCAGGCAGTGGGGAAGAACGTGTGTTAACAGGATCGGAGAAGGAAACTACCAACAATCGCATGGAACTGACCGCGGCGCTGAAAGCCCTAGAAACCCTCACGCAAAGAAGCAGTGTTCATATTCACACTGACTCACAATACTTGCGGCGCGGGATCACGGAATGGCTGCCCGCCTGGAGGGCGCGCGGCTGGCGGCGCAAAGGCGGCGCATTGGCAAATGTGGACCTATGGCAGGAACTAGAAAAGCAAATTCAAAACCATCAAATCAGTTGGCACTGGGTGAAGGGCCATGCAGGACACATTGAAAACGAGCGCGTCGACAAGCTGGCCAGGCAGGCTGCGTTAAACATCAGGTGAGATTGCGTGGACAAGAACGAAGCCAGAGAAATCGTGCGGCGCGAACTCGATGAATATCGAAAGCAGAGTTTTAACAAGTTATCCCGGCTTGTGGGGGAGCAAATTGTGGTCGAGCGAACGGGTCCAAGTGGAACCGCATACCAGATCGAGGTTGAAGGCATGTGGGACGACCCCCGCAAAGTGGGGGGTGATCTGCGCGTGATGGCAGCGATTGACGACGGCACGCTGCTGGGCGCCTTTTCACCTCTCACAGAGGGTTTCATCATCACCCCCGGAGGCAGATTTAGTGGTGACGAAAGTTAATCAGCGTTCAGAATCGTTTCTCGCACCAGTCTGATAAGCGCGAATAATATTGTTTCTCCCTGCTCATTTGGATCTTCACTGGAAACTTTTGAACTGACTTGCAACACGGCCTGGAACGGCCAAAATTGTTGCGGAAATTGATAGGGCAAGCCTAACGGGGCGAATGTTTCCGCAACCGGCGCACGGAATCGACGTCCGGCATCTTCAATGAGGTCTACCAATTCAGAGTGGCTCCCTTGCTCGTAGAAAAGCTCGTTGGCTTCGCTACCACCATCCACCAGTTGGATCATGATGGTGACATGCGAACGAAGAGGCAATCCAGGAGCTGAAAGTGAAAAGCTATCCGGGTTGGTTAACCAGCTGATAAGTTCACCATCCCCAAATTCTGCGCCGCCCCAAGCTACAAACATCACCGGCCGTCGAGTATCGATCAAGAATTCGTTCAACAAGCGGGATGTTTCAATAAGGAATGAAGCCGGACACTGATTTTCGGGAGGTTTCACGGAAATTGCGCTTGCCGAGGACCACATGCCGTTGCAGGTGACGAACAGAAGCACTACCTCGTCTCCCAGATCGGCATCTGTACCCTGGCGATAAGTTACAACACTGTTGAGGTGAATCATTTCCGGTTGATCCAGCATTACTTGAAGGTGAGCACGTGTTTCCAGTTCGTGTATCGCTAGGGTCGAGCCCTGTGTAGAGAAATTAGTCTCTGACCCACCCTCACCGATTATTTGATCTGCAACCTCGGCGCTGATACGCAGCACAGGAACGAAAACTGTCGGCGCATCGCCTGCCTTGGGAGGAGCTACGTAAAGCGGAACATTCGTGATAGGCATATTCTCCCCTACGACCCAAATGATGCCCGCTGCTCCTCGTTCCGCAAAATAGCGCCCCATCCACGGTCCCGCGTTGCCTTCATACAGAAGGATTATTTTCCCTTCCACCTCTACGTTTTCAAGACTCTCAGTCGTGTCGTCTGTAATTTCAGAGGGGAACTCAATGGTCAGTATGTCGCCCGTGGCGTCACCTGCCCTCCCGTAATCATCGGTTACATAAGCAATTTCCTGATTTGATACAAATGAAGCGGTCGCGGTGCCTGAGGAATCCAGGATTTCCAAGACTAGGGGCTGGCTGCCCTCGTAGTATTCAGCGTCCCGCGCATAGATAAAGTTGGACCAACGTATCCCACCTTTCAGATTGTTTTCCCGAAACACATCCGCAATGGCCTGGGCGGCGGGGAAGACACCGGTTTCATCAGCGGGTAAGTGCCACAAGGGTTCCAGCATGGTTGCATCCGCCGACGCACGTTCACTTCGAAACTGTTCTGCCATTTCCCGAAACCAGAGAGCGGGGTTTGTACTATTCAGAATTAGGGCTACTCCGATCACGGTTGCACCCGCACCCCAAAGAAAATTTCTACTCAGCAAAAATGTAGCCTTCACACCGCGCTTCTCGAAAAAAGCGCGTAAGCCCTCACCGAACGAATTGAAGCCAAACACGGCGAGGAAGATCGCTGCCGCGGGGAACATCACCACGTGAGGATTGGAGCGGAAGTAGCGGAAACCACTGGCGACCATGGCCCCCCACTCGGGTAGTGTGGGGATGCCAACGATCACGGGTGGCGCAAGCACGTCTGAAAGGTCCAACGTGCTGCCGCCGCCGATGAACACACCAAGCAGAGCAAGTTCTCCAACCAGCATCAAGACCGCTCCCACTTCAAGGAAAGTGAGCACGAATAGCTGGGGCAAAATATTGGGGAAGACATGACGAAGGAGCATTTCGACTTCCCGGGCTCCAACCACACGGGCACCCTCAATAAATGGCATCTTGCGAAAGAACGAGGGGACGGAAACGCCGACCATCGTAGCGGCAAGGACGGAAAAGGTAAGCCCGCTTTTTCGGCGAATAGCCACCCAGATCCCCAATGGCACTCCGATTACTAGAGAAATTAGCAGCGAAACGGCAAGAAGACCCAAACTTGGGGGCAGCGATTGGGCCACAAGCTCTTTAACTTCACGCTCGTCGGTAACATTTACATACGTCCCAAAATCGCCGCGGATTGCATTCGAAAGGTACTGGGCGCTGTTTTGAAACGCATCGATGAGCAATTCTGACTGAGTGGAAACGGGATCGGCTTCACGAGAATGCCGCGCCCATTGCATGCCGAATTGAACCGCGAATACGATAAGGAAAGAAACGACAATAAGAGGCGACGACGGGATTCGAACCCGTGGTGAGGGTTTTGCAGACCCTTGCCTTACCACTTGGCCACGTCGCCTAGCCAAGGCGATTACTAGAGAAAGAGGATTATACCGACCTAACGACAAGCAGGGTTTACCTCTTTCACTTTAAGAAAAGACGGGTTTTTTAAAAAACCCGTCTTTTCTGAGTGAGCGGGCGACGGGACTCGAACCCGTGGCCTTCTCCTTGGCAAGGAGATGCTCTACCAACTGAGCCACGCCCGCAGAAATTGAATTATAACCTAAGGCGATGAGGAGGTTGCTTTCCCTCGCTTTGCTCGGGACAAGCTCTGCTTCGCTCCTCGCAACTGCGGAAAACAAGCCTTCCTTGAGTGCCGAGAGCCAGAATCGAACTGGCGACACCGCGATTTTCAGTCGCGTGCTCTACCAACTGAGCTATCTCGGCGAGGTGGGACATTGTACAGGCGCGATATAGGCTTGTCAAGAAATGGCGTTTGAAACCCATCCTTCGCGCATTCCAACGCGTTTTGCCGGAATGCCAGCCCACATTTCACCTTCGCCCGTGGATTCCAGCAGGACCGCGTTCGCGCCGACTACAGTCCCGCTGCTGACGCGCAGTATGCCCTCTTTGCAAAGAACTTTGGAACCCGGTGAAAGAATGACATCATCGCCGATTTCAATTCCTTCGAATTTTGATTGCTCCACCGCGAGATGGATATCTGTGCGACCCAAGGTTACACCTGGGTAGATCTTTACGTTGCGTCCGATTTTCGTTTTGGGGTGGATGACGACGCCAAAGCCGCCGTGGACCAGGGTGAAGCCTTCGTCGATTTCAACTGACAGAGGGATTTCAGCGCCCAGAAATTTGAGCTTGTAATAAGCGATGCGGCCGAAAAGAGGCCAGCGACGCGCGTAGACGAGGGTTGTGTAGAGATCAGTGGGCACTTTGCGAAATGGAAGGGCGTAGACGGAAGGCTGATTCCAGAGAGTGCTGAGTTGAAACGAGACCCAATACGGATTCCTCGCACTCGCTGAAAACCATGCAGCTGCTCAGTCGAGCAACTGCATGTGTATCGGCGGCTTGGAATGACAAGATAGAAGGAAGCATCTGATAAATGAATACGGGTGGTTCAGCTAGAGAGTGTTTTTGTCATATACGTTTCCCCCAGTTGGTAGCCGCGCCCGGAGTAGTAGCGGCGGGTACCGACGGCGGCGATGACCGCCATGCGGTCAAAGCCCGCGGCGCGTGCGATGCCTTCGGCGCGCTCGAGCAGGCGAGTGCCGAGGCCGATGTGTTGGGCCGCACCGGATTTCTCCTCACCGACTTCCAGCGATTGCCCGTATACGTGCACCTCGCGGACGAGGGCGGCGCCAGAAAGGTCTGGAAGTCCAGTTGTCGGTGAGTCAGGCTGAGGGAGTGAGAGTCTCAGAAATCCTGCGAGACGATCTTCGGGGGTAATAAAGGACACGAAGTGTTCCTTTGCCTTTCCAGCGTCGTAAGCCAAATCAGTCAACCACAAGTCCTCCGCGTTGACCCCGCGACCGCGCACCTCGCGGCAGCGAACACAGCGACATTCCAGGCCCCTGGCCTTCATGACCTCATGGACATCCATGCGCAAGCTGGTGCGTTTGTTGCCTTCGACCACGTTGGTGGAAGGGATATCGCGGATCACGCGGTTCACGCGGCAGTATTCGGGAATGGTTGGCTTGATTTCCGCGAGCAGATCGACAAGTTCCTCGGTAGTGTATGGCTTGTATTCACCACGCTGCCAATTCAAATACAGCTCGGCATTGGCCAGCAACTGAGTGGGGTAGATCTTTAGCTCGTCGGGGCAGTAGCCTTGCCAAAGTTTGGCAAAATCCTCACGGTCTGATTCCGGCGTGGCGCCAAGCAAGTTGGGCATCCAGTGGAGCACGATCTTGAACCCTGCGGCGCGCAGCAGGTTCGTGGCGCGCAGAGTTTCCTCGGCCGTGTGACCGCGTTGGTTGATCTCCAGGATATGGTTGTCGAAACTCTGTGCGCCGAGCTGCACCTTGGTGACGCCGAGGCGGCGCAGCCAGGCGAGCTCTTCGCGATCCACGTGGTCGGGCCGCGTTTCGATGGCGAGCCCGACGCTGCGATGGTCGGCTGTTTCGTTGTAGGCGTGGGCCTCTCCGAGAGTGGGCAGGTCGACCTCGTTAATTGCATCGAACATGCGGTGGACGAACCATTCCTGGTAATCACGCCGGTAGGAGGACCAGGTACCGCCAAGAACCAAGAATTCGATCTTATCGGTGGGATGCCCCACGGCATGGAGTGCGTCGAGGCGAGCGCAGACTTGCGCGTAGGGATCGAACTCATGCTGCAGGGCGCGCATGGCGCCAGGTTCGTCAGGAAGATAACTCTTTGGCATGCGAATATCGGTGGGGCAAAACACGCATTTGCCAGGACACGGATAGGGCTTCGTGAGCACCGTGACCACGGTGACGCCGGAGAGCGTGCGCATCGGTTTAAGGCGGATGCGCGCGAGGAGCGCGGGATCTTCAGCCCACTGGCCCGTGTGGACAAGTTCATGATAGGCAGCCACAAGGAGTTGCTTACCGATGTACCCGCCCTTTAGCGGATGATCCTGGATAGCATCGAAAACGCCACCGCCCTCCCGGATGTCGCGGAGCGCGGCATGCGCCTTCTGCATGCGCTCCGGGGTAGCCGCGCGCAAGCTCTGCCAGTTCTTTATCCGAGGTTCGGTTGCGATCGTCATTCTATAATCTCAGTATGGACGCGGATATTGCGCAGCGCCTCATTGACCTGAACAAAGGATTCTATCAAAAGCTCGCCGGGCCGTTCTCCGCCAGCAGAGAGCGGTTGCAGCCGGGAGTGATGCGCATTTTGGAAACGATCCCCCTCGTTGCCAGCGTGTTGGATCTCGGCTGCGGCAACGGCGGCGTGGCGCTGGAGCTGGAGCGTAGAGGCTTCGCGGGGCGGTATATAGGATTGGATTTCACAGATGAGCTCCTCCAGATCGCGCGCAAAGGAATGCATGAGATGATGTCGAGTGGTATGCGGCATGCGGGGCGCGGACAGCATGCATCTTCGTACAAGTTCACCAAGGCTGACCTGACTTCTGATTTTGTTTCGCAGACTGAGATTGAAGGAGGGGAGTTCGATTTCGTGTTTGCTTTCGCGGTGCTGCATCATATTCCGGGAAGAGAGAAAAGAGTCTCTTTTTTGCAGCAAGTTGAAAGACTGTTGGCAAAGCCAACAGCGGGCGGGTCTGAGACCCGCCCCCACAGCACTGGTGGTGTGTTTTTTCATTCGGAATGGCAATTCCTGAACAGCGAAAGGCTCCGGGAACGAATCCAACCATGGAAAACGATTGGGATGACCAAGGATGACGTCCATGAGGGAGATTACTTGCTGGACTGGCGTCGGGAGGGGCAGGGTTTGCGATATGTGCATCATTTTAACGAGCAGGAACTAGAAGGACTTGCCGACGAATCGGGTTTCTATGTGGTAAAGACGTTCTATTCGAATGGAGAAGGTGGGAGGCTGGGGATCTACCAAAGGTGGGGCGCCAGTGCCTGAGAGTTTGTAAAGTTATTATTATGATGACGAGGCAAGGGGGTAATCAT
>JBOGUK010000007.1:0-3805 GCA_050695915.1 Anaerolineales bacterium | reverse complement strand
GGCCAAGTCAAGTATTTGAGGGCGAAAAAAGGGAATTGCTTCCAGATCTGATCATTCAGTGGAACGAAAAGCCCGCAGCCGCACATCGCACGATCACCTCCCAACGTTACGGATCGATTCCCTGGCCGGCGCCTGGCCGCAATCCGGAAGGTCGCAGCGGTAATCATTTTCCGCAGGGTTTCCTAATTGCTGCCGGGCAAGGCATAACAGCTGGAGACATTGAGGACGCACACATACTTGACTTGGCGCCTACTATTCTGAACCTGCTTGGCCAACCGGTGCCCGGTTTCATGGAAGGCAAAGTGCTGTTCAGCAAGTGACTCCATCCAGCGAATGAAAGCCGGCAAGGCTTACGACCTTGCAGTCGTTGGCGGCGGGCTTATTGGCCTGGCAACGGCCCGCGCACTGCTGGAGCGGTTCCCCGGGGCCTCACTTCTCGTCTTGGAAAAAGAGGACGCGGTTGCCCGCCACCAGTCGGGGCGCAGTAGTGGTGTATTGCATTCGGGGATCTATTACAAAGCAGGCAGCCTGAAATCGGATCTCACCGCACGCGGGCAAAAAATGATGCTGGAGTATTGCACAGCTCATAATATTCATTATGAGCTGTGCGGTAAGGTGATCCTGGCTTCCCGGGAGGACGACCTGTCGCGTTTGGAGGCGCTCATGCAACGCGGCCTCGATAATCAGCTGGATGTTAAGCTAATCGATTCAGGCGAACTCAAAGGCATCGAGCCCCATGCAAAAGCAATCCAGGCGTTATGGATTCCTCAGGCTGGAATCGTCGACTACAGAGCCGTAGCCGGGAAGATGGCAGAGGATTTGCGTGCGCTTGGCGGCGCCATTCAGTTTGGCGCAAAGGTCCTTGGTGTATCAGATCGCAGTGATGCCGTTACATTGAAAACCACGGCAGGAAAGATCCAGGCCGGCTTCGTGGTGAACTGCGCCGGGCTGTTCAGCGATCGCATTGCCCGCATGGCCGGTGTGGATCCCGGACTGCGCATCATCCCTTTCCGCGGCGAATATTTCCGGTTGCGTCCTGAAGCGCGCCATTTTGTGCGCGGGCTGATCTACCCTCTGCCCGATCCTGATTACCCGTTCCTGGGCGTGCATCTCACGCGGATGACGGATGGCGAGGTCCTGGTCGGGCCGAATGCTGTGTTCAGTTTTATGCGCGAAGGCTATGAAGCGACGGACGTCAGCTTGCGAGATACGCTGGATTCGCTGACCTATAGCGGTTTCTGGAAGCTGGTGCTTCCGAGCATTGGAACGGGTCTAGGAGAGATGACGCGCTCTTGGAGCGTTGCCGCCTTCACACGGGCGATCCAGAATCTAGTGCCTGAAATCCAGCAAGCGGACTTGTTGGGGACACGATCCGGGGTTCGCGCTCAGGCTGTGGATCAAGACGGAACGCTCGTGGAAGACTTTCACTTTGCGAAAGGGCAGTGCTGGCTACATGTGCTGAATGCGCCGTCGCCGGGGGCGACGGCCAGCCTGGCGATTGGGGAGTATGTGGCGGGACAGGTGCATATTTAGTTAGATCAGTTTTGCTCTGATCATTGGCTCGGGGGACCAATTCCTGATTTGCTGCATGAACTCGGCAGGTCGCGGATCGGATGAGCCGGGTGTCGGTTTCACTGCAAATTCTCAAGTCTCGCCCATCTCCACGAGACCCTTCGCGACGGAAAACCTGTATACGCAGCTTTTCCTGCTCAGGAAAACGCGATTCTCTTGTGTTTCCTTGAGCGGAGCCCACGTGAGCGAAGCGAGGGTGGCGATAGCGAAGGGTCCTCCAATTCTCGCGTAATATTTCATGCAGATTTCCGAGGATCCCTTCACTTCGTTCAGGGCAGGCTCTTCGCGACGGAAAACACATTTTATGAGGATCTTATGGCTGGAGGTTATACGTGCTGGCCGATGGTATAGAGCATCACGAGATTGGGTGGGCGCATGGCGCCGATCGGGTAGCCGGAGATCACCACCACTTGCTGGCCGGGTTTCATCCAGGGTTGTTTGAGCGCGGTGGCTTCGATGCTGGCTAGCATTTCGTCTACGCTGTTGGAGAGTTCCACCAGGATTGGATGAACTCCCCAATAGAGTGACATGCGATTGAAGGCGCGCGGCTCGGGGGTGAGACCAAGGATAGGAACGCGGGGAAACGCCTTCGACATCAATCGAGCCGTTCGTCCCGACTGGGTGAACACTGTGATCGCAGCCACGTCCACGTCTTGAGCAAGTTCGCGCGCGGCTTGTGTGATTGCTTCCGCGTCGCTGCGCTCTGGCGAAGCCATGCTGCCTTTCCAATGTCCCCAACGCTTTACGTTGTTCTCCGCTTCCCGGACGATGGCGTCCATCATGGCGACGGTTTCGATCGGATAGTTTCCGACGGCCGTTTCGCCGGAAAGCATGACCGCGTCGGTGCCATCGAAGATGGCATTGGCGACGTCGGAGGCTTCGGCGCGGGTGGGGCGCGGGTTGTTGATCATGGAGTCGAGCATTTGCGTGGCGGTGATCACCAGCTTGCCCTTTTGATTTGCGGCGTCGATGATCTGTTTTTGCGCGATGGGAACTATCTCCGGGGGCAACTCGACGCCGAGGTCGCCGCGGGCAACCATTACGCCGTCTGCAGCGTCCAGGATTTCGACCAGGTTTTCCAGCGCCTCGCCGCGTTCCAGCTTGGCGATGACAGGAGTATCGAGGCGGTCAGGAGCGTGTTTGCTGATGGCCTGGCGCACACGCAGGATATCTTCGGCTGTTCGAACGAATGAGATCGCCACCATATCGACGCCGTACTCAAGGCCTTTCGCCAAATCCTGTTCATCTTTGGCGGTGAAGCCGGGGATGTCTATGTTCGCCCCCGGGAGATTGATGCCTTTGTTCGATCGCAGTTGGCCGCCGGTGAGGACGGTGGCGTCGATGGAATTCTATTTTACTGAGGTGGCTTCGAGTTCGAGGCGACCATCATCCATCAAAATGCGGCTGCCGCTGCGCACGAAACGCGGCATTTCGGAAAAGTCAACAGGGATGTCGCTTGTGCCGTTTGCTTTTGCTGCATCGGTGTGAAGCGTAACCGCGTCGCCGCGGGTTAATGTGATCCCGGCCGCGGTGGGCAGGTCCCCAACGCGTATCTTGGGTCCTCGAAGATCCTGCAAAACGCAAACCGAAGTATTCGCTTCGTCGGCGACGGCGCGGATGCTTTTGATCAGCGCGTCGTAGACCTGGTGAGTTCCGTGGGAAAAATTTAGTCGCGCTACATTCATGCCAGCCGCGATCATGCGCTCCAAAACGGAGCGTTCATGCGAGGCTGGGCCTAATGTGGCCACTATCTTGGCGCGGCGATCGTCCATCCGTGTAATAACCCTTGGTAGTAAGGGAGGTTGCGAGCGCGGTTGAGAAGCTTAATGAACAAAAGTCCTTCTGGCTTTAACGCAATTCCCTTGTTGACCCTTTTCCGTGCACACCACAACGATAATGTCAAATTCTTCGCCATCGACAATGCCGCTGGTGGAAATGGCCACAAATCGCTCCTGTCTCGGTTCCAGAGTCGAAAGCCCGCTGCCAGGAAGGAAAAGGCTGTTACCGCCGGTTCGGCGGACCTCGTTATTATTGTCGTCGTACAACACCACGGTTCCCGATTGGTAGGTTTCCGGCCCAAGGTTGATGACTAAGATCGCGGCGTGTGGGCCTCCCCCGCAGCTAATGATTTTGTCCAGTCTTATTGAAATCCCTGGGGCGTGCGTAGGCGCCGGAGTCCGCGTGGGGGTTGTTGGGCCAGCCAGCAGTGGAAGATTGAACGCCTGGCCGAGGA
>JBOGUK010000006.1:0-8023 GCA_050695915.1 Anaerolineales bacterium | reverse complement strand
ATGCTGAGCCGTCCGTGGGCCTCTACAGATTGCCCGTCTTCAGGTGCGACCGTTTGCCACTGTGCGTCTGTGCGCCACATTACGCAGCGTAACTCAGCTTCCTTATCTTTGAGAGTGAAATACCAGTGTCCCGAATTTGGTCGCGAAAAATTGGAAATCTCCCCCTGCACCCAGAGGTCCTGCAGCGGCTCAGCCGTTTCGATCAGCTCGCGCAAGAAACGCGACAGCTCACTGACCTTCCAGAGTCGCGCCCGCGCGCCGAACAAAGCCATCTGCTGCATCGCCGCCAGCATAATCGCCGCACATCCGGGTGTCAAATCGAGGAAACGTAGGGACGGGTTTCCAAACCCGTCCGCCCGCCGAAGGCGGGCCATAGCTGAGTGGCATGAAAGTCCCCCTTTACTCCTGAGCCGCCAAGTGCCAAGCTACTGTTGGCACTTGGTAGCGAAGGAGTTTTAGGCCCCGCAGTAGTGGCAACGTCGGGATTACAATGGTTTGGCAAAGAGATCAGCGATCAGCAATCAGAAATCAGCAATCATGAAACGTCTCTTCTCACCCTGGCGCAAGCCCTACATCGAGCGCGATAAGGCCGGAGAAAAATCCAAAGGCTGCGTATTTTGCGAGGCGCTCAAAGTAGAAGACGGTCCTGAAAATCTGATAATCCATCGCGGCAAAACCGCGTTCGTCATGCTCAACCGCTTCCCGTACACCAACGGACACCTCATGGTGCTTCCCTTTGCGCACGTTTCCGAGCTGAACCAGGTCGACGCGCCGGCGCGTGCCGAAATGATGGAATTGCTCAACCAGGCCGTCCTGGTGCTCGGACAAGTCTTCAAGGCCGAAGGCTACAACCTGGGCGCCAACCTCGGCGCCGCCGCCGGCGCCGGCATCGAAGAGCACCTCCACCTCCACGCCATGCCTCGCTGGCTCGGCGACACCAACTTCATGGCCACTGTCGGCGAAACCCGCGTCCTCCCCGAAACTCTCGAAGAAACCTGGCGCAAACTTCGCGAAGCTTGGATTAGTCCGGGCTAGAAGTTAGCGGGGCTTGCCATAATTCCTTGTGATGAGCAGTAGTAACAAAACCAAGGTTTTGGAGTACAACGCGATTTTTGCGCCGGAAGAAGAGGGCGGTTATTCCGTTTGTGTGCCAGATCTGCCTGGATGTCATTCTCAGGGAGAAACTTTCGAAGAGGCCAAAGCAAATATCCAGGAGGCTATCGAACTTTACCTGGAAGACGCCGATGAAGAGCTTTATCACGTTGCGCCCGAACGGGCCAGAAAAGAATTCATGGCCCCGGTTTCCGTTCGTGTCAGCGAATAATGCCCCGCCTGCCACAAGTTTCCGGCAGGGTATTGGTTGACGCGTTTCTTAAGGATGGATGGGTTCTGATTGGCCAAAAAGGGAGCCACGTCAAGCTTAGAAAGAATATTGAAGGACGGGGTAGGAAGACGATCATCATTCCGTAGCATAGGACTCTCAAAAAGGGAACTCTAAGTGGAATCCTAAAGGATGGGGGAATCACCGTAAACAGACTGAGGGAGCTTCTCTAACACCTGAAATCCAGATCACAAATCCCTGACGTCGATGTCGCAAACCCACCGACTATAATAAGTTTCAACTCTAAAAGAGGTTAAATGCCTGAAAATAACACCCAACCGTTCATCCTGAGCGCCGCGCGCACGCCGATCGGCAAGTTCCTTGGCTCTCTGTCCAGCGTTCCCGCCACCCAATTGGGCGCCGTAGCCGTGCGCGCCGCCGTCGAGCGCGCCGGCCTCAACGGCGCTGCCAAATTCAACGAAGTCATCATGGGCAACGTCGTCTCGGCCGGGGTAGGGCAGGCGCCGGCGCGCCAGGCGGGCATCTTTGCTGGCCTCGACCCTACGATCGGCGCCACCACCGTGAACAAAGTCTGCGGCTCGGGGCTCAAGGCCATCATGCTGGCAGCCCAGGCCGTCAAAGCTGGCGATGGCGATCTGTACGTCGCCGGTGGCATGGAGAGCATGAGTCGCGCCCCGTACCTTGTCAGCGGCCGCGGCGGCCTGCGCTACGGCGACGAGATCCTCATCGACGCGCTTAAGCACGACGGGCTCTGGGATCCCTTCGAGAACTGGATCATGGGCGATGCGGCCGAATTCATCGCCGACGAGTACGAAGTCACGCGTTATGCCATGGACCAGTACGCGCTCGAAAGCCACCAAAAAGCTATCGCCTCAATCGATGCGGGCAAATTCAAGGCTGAGATTGTTCCTGTCGAAATAAAAGACAAAAAAGGCAAAGTCACTGTCATTGAGATAGACGAGGCTCCCCGTCGCGATACTTCACTCGAGGTCCTCGCCAAGCTCCCCGGCGCTTTCAAGCCGGACGGCAAAGTAACTGCAGGCAACGCCCCCGGTTTGAACGACGGCGCCGCCGCGGTCGTCGTCGCCAGCAAACCCAAAGCGGACGAGGTCGGCAGGAAGCCGCTGGCTCGTATTGTTGGCTATGCCCAGGTGGCGGTCGACCCGAAACACATCTTCATCGCCCCTGCCCGAGCCATCCCCGCGCTGCTCGAAAAGGTCGGTTGGACCCTCGCCGATGTTGATTTGATTGAATTGAACGAGGCCTATGCCGCCCAGGTGCTCGCCGATGGCTACGCCATGGCCGACCTGGGCTGGGACTGGAAGAAAGTCAATGTGAACGGCGGCGCCATTGCGCTCGGTCACCCGCTGGGCGCCAGCGGCGCGCGCGCCCTCACCACGCTGATCTACGCGCTCAAAGACCGGGATCTCAAGCGCGGCATCGCCTCACTCTGCTTGGGCGGCGCCGAAGCCGTCGCCATGGCCATCGAAGTCGAGGATTAATTGGATAAGACCGAACGCGACGCCTTGATCGAAAAATACCGCACCGCCTTTGACGAATTCGAGGCGGCGCTTAATGTCATCCCCAAGGAGGCCTGGCTGTTCAAGCCCGCGCCTAAGGAATGGAGCGTGCACCAGGTGGTGGTGCACCTCGCCGACAGTGAGACGAATGCCTACTTACGCGCCCGCCGCCTGGTCGCTGAGCCCGGTCAGCCGTTGATGGCCTACGACCAGGACGTGTGGGCCGATAAGCTTGATTATCACAACCAAAGCACCGAAGATGCTCTCGAGCTGACGCGCTTTGTGCGCAAGATGACTTACGATTTCATCAAGAACCTGCCCGATGGGGTCTGGTCCAACACAGCGGTGCATCCCGAATACGACGAACCCTACACGTTCGAAAAGTGGCTGCGTATCTACGCGGATCACCCCCGCGACCACGCCAACCAGATCACCAACAACTACAACCTCTGGAAACAGCAAAAAAGGTGATACAGGTGGACGTTGCGTCGCCGTGATAGCGCGGCAGCAACTCCAAGCGGTCGGCGGTTTATGATTTCCAACGAGAGATATGATGCAACCGCCGACCGTACGCAATACGCAACACGCAATATGTTTTTTATGAAGGAGTAATCTCTCCATGACCATCAACCACATCTTCGTCGTGGGCGCAGGCACCATGGGGAATGGCATCGCCCAGACCGCCGCCGTCTCCGGCTACCAGGTCACCATGATGGATGTAGCTGCCGAGCCGCTCGAGCGCGGCCAGGCGTCCATTGCCAAATCGGTTGAGAAACTCGCCAAGAAAGGTAAGCTCAATGAAGATCAGAAAAAATCAGCGCTTTCCATAAAAGGCGTTACCGATTTGGACGAAGTTTCCGAAGCGGACCTTGTGATCGAGGCCGCCACGGAAAATCCGGATTTGAAGGTCAAGCTGTTCGCCGATTTGGATAGCAAAGCCAGGCTGGAAGTGGTTTTGGCCTCGAACACTTCGTCCATTAGCATCACCAACCTGGGTGCGTCCACCAAGCGGCCCGACAAAGTAATCGGCATGCATTTCTTTAACCCTGTTCCCCTAATGTCTCTACTCGAGGTCGTCCGTGGCAAAGACACCAACGACGAGACCCTGGCGACGGCTTTGGAAGTGGGGAGGCAAATGGGAAAGACGCCTGTAGTCGTCAAGGATTCGCCCGGCTTTATTTCGAATCGCATCCTCTGCCCGATGCTAAATGAAGCAATTTACGCGCTCGACGAAGGCATCGCCGATGCCGAGGGCATTGATACCATCATGAAGCTCGGCATGGCGCACCCGATTGGCCCGCTGGCTTTGGCAGACCTGATCGGTCTGGACGTGGTGCTATTTGTAATGGAGGTCCTGCATCGCGACTTCGCCGATGACAAATATAAACCCGCTCAGCTCCTGCGCCGCATGGTCGATGAAGGAAAACTCGGACGCAAAAGCGGTGAGGGGTTTTATAAATACCCGTGACCCGGTTAAACCATTGCGAGCCCGCGTAGCGGGCGTGGCAATCCCCAAGCCTCTATGACCGCCTACGAACCCATCATCGGACTCGAGACTCACATCCAGCTCAACACCGCCAGCAAAATCTTTTGCAGCTGCAAAGCGGATTCCTGGGACGATCCCCCGAACTCCAACATCTGCCCGGTCTGCACCGGCCTCCCAGGCGTACTGCCGGTTCTCAACCAGGCGGCAGTGGAAAAAGCCGCGATGCTTGCCGTGGCCATGGGCGCCGAACTGCAGCCCGTTTCCTATTTTGACCGCAAGAACTACTTCTATCCAGACCTGCCCAAGGGCTACCAGATCTCACAATACGACCAACCCCTGGCCCGCGGCGGCCTCCTCGATCTGCCCACCGGCAGCGGAACCGTCCGCCGGGTCGGCATCCATAAGCTGCATCTCGAAGAAGACGCCGGTAAAACCATCCACCGCGACGGCCAACGCCTGATCGATTTCAATCGCTGCGGCGTGCCGCTTGTGGAGATGGTCACCGGGCCCGACCTGCGTTCGGCCGATGAGGCTGCCCAATATCTGATCCGCTTGCGCCAACTGCTGCGCTGGCTCGGCGTTTCGGAAGCCGACATGGAGAAGGGGCACTTGCGCGCGGATGCCAACGTTTCCCTCCGCGAGGTCGGTTCAGAAACTTTGAACACCAAGACTGAGATCAAGAACGTCAACTCTACCGATTCCCTGCGCGCCGCCATCGCCGCCGAGATCGAACGCCAAACCCGCGCCCTGGAGCGCGGCGAACGCATCGAACCCTGGACGCTGGGCTGGGACGAGGATAGCGGCATACTGAGCAAAATGCGCTCCAAGGAAACAGAAGCCGATTACCGCTATTTTCGAGAACCCGACTTGCTGCCCATCACGCTGGATGACGCCTGGCGTGAGAGTATCGTTAGCAGCTTGCCGGAATTGCCTCTTCCCCGACGGGCGCGTTTCATTGAACAATATGGTCTGCCCGAGTACGATGCTGACATCCTCAGCGGCGAGCGCGCTCTTTCAGATTATTACGAATCCGCGGTGAAATCATACGCTGGCGATCCGAAACGCGTTTCGAATTGGCTGATGAATGATGTCCTTGCCATGTTGAATGAAAAGGGCACCAGCGCCGACAAATTAAAGCTCACGCCACATTATCTAGCAGACATCCTGAAAATGATGGATGCCGGAACCGTGAACACGCCCACCGGAAAATCACTCTTGCAAAGGGTACAGGAAACTGGCAAGGCGCCGGCCGATATCGTTTCTGCCGAAGGCTTGGCGCAGGTTAGCGATGTAGGCGCCTTGCGCAAGCTGGCGGAAGAGATCGTCGCTGCCAATCCTGAGCAAGTGAAAAACTACCGCGCTGGCAAAGAGGCATTGATGGGCTGGTTCGTTGGCCAACTAATGGCCCGCACCAAAGGCAAGGCCGACCCGAAACTCGCTCAGCGCATTTTAGGAGATTTACTTAAGCAATGACAAGGCCAGCGAGGATCCCTATAACCATTTCTTCCATATAACCACGATCTGCAATTCAAGTCAGACCTCTAACCATGAATGGCCCAAATCAAGAGATCCAATTCGAAATCCGCAAGGCCACGCAAGAGGATTCCGGCAACATCCGTAAGATGATCCTGAGTACCGGCATCAACCCCACCGGGCTCAACTGGGAGCGTTTCCTGGTGGCGGTTTCCAAAGATGGCACTTTCATTGGCTGCGGCCAGGTTAAGCCGCACGTCGACGGCACAATGGAGCTTGCTTCCATCGCCGTGAGACGCGATTGGCGCGGTCGCGGCGTAGCCCGCGCGCTAATTGAGGCGTTGATCGCATCTCATTCCGGCGAGCTTTATCTGATGTGCACGTCTAATCTTGGTCCGCTCTATGAGAAATTCGGCTTCCGCGAGATTCCGGAAGGTGAAATGCCAACCTATTTCCGGCGCGTAAGCAAACTCGGCGGCGTTCTTTCGAATATTGCCATCGGCCAGCGCCTCCTCGTCATGCGTCGTATGAAGAGATGAGCTTCAACAGTAATACAATTCAAGGACGTAGCGCATGACCAAAGTCTTCAATTGGCCCGTCGCATTCCACCTGGCGTTGCTTATCATCCTGGCTACCGGCTGCGCAGCTCAGCCAGATCCAACCTCCACCCAACCCAGGACAACATTTGCCGAAGACGAAGAGACTGGCTCACAGCCAACAACGCTTGAATTACCGCCGCTACCCAACCTCACCCGGCAGCCGCTTTACTGGTTCGGCCCCCTTCCGCCCATGCCCACCGGCGCCGGGCGACCATTCATCGGTTCGGAAGACTTCATGAATCTGTTTGAAACGGATGCTCCCTGGCAGCAGGCGGCGAGTAACCTCCACGTGTTCAAACTCTACGGTGAATGGGTTGCATATCACGCCACCGGCGCCCAGCTTCGCCAGGCTGTGGAAGATATTCGCCGGCGTGGACTGGCCCTGGCCGTTGAAGCAGGGCCGCTGAACGCCACCGAGGAATGCGGCCAAGGAATAGAAGGATTTGCCGGGCATGATGAGGGGCGGCTCGTCGCCAACCGGATATTGGAGGCTGGTGGCAATATCGATTTGATCGCTCTCGATGAGCCGTACTATTTTGGGCATTTCTATCAAGGTCCGAATGCCTGCAACTACCCAGCCGAACAAATTGCCGCCGAGGTGCACGAATATATTGAGCTGATGCGAACGTTCTTCCCTGACGTCATAGTCGGCGATACAGAACCCATGCCTGCACCCATCCGCCCTGAAGACTACACCCAATGGTTGCTCACTTATCTAGGGGTGAATAGCGAGGATCTGGACTTCCTGCATATCGATGTGGATTGGTCTCGCACGGATTGGGCGGAAATGGTCAAGCATATCGAGGATTTCGGCGCTGAGATCGGCGTGCCTATAGGCATCATCTACAATGGGAACTGGGGCGATCCAACCGATGAAATCTGGATTTCCATCTCCGGTGAGCGGGTGAAGCGCTACGAACTGGAGCTGGGCGCGCATCCCGCCCATGTGCTTTTCCAATCGTGGAACGACCACCCCGACTTTGTTTTGCCGGAAACCGAACCTTTCACTTACACTGGCTTTCTCGCGCAATACTTCAGCGACAAATCCGCGTTGGGATACCGCACCGAGGGATTTTTGGCCAACCTCGCCTTCAACAAACCCACACGCGTCTCCCGCTTTTTGCCCGGCAACGAAGGGCAGTGGGCAGTGGATGGAGACTTCGGAACCCTGTGGTCCTCCGGCGATTTCCCGACGCAGTGGATCGAGATCGACCTCGGCGAGCCTTATGACATCGCCGAGATTCGCTTGGTACCGAGCCAGTTTCCAGATGGGGACACCAGGCACAATGTTTATGGGCGCGGGCCTGGAACCGGAGATTCCTATGTGGTTTTGTACACTTTCCAAGGCCCAACTCAAGACTCCCAGTACTTGACCTTCCGCTTGGATGACCCCTTTGCTGGCATTCGCTATATTCGGATCGAAACAACTTCCTCCCCTTCCTGGGTTGCCTGGCGCGAAATCGAGGTGTTGAGCGCGGGTGAATAAAGACCCCTTGGTTCCTCCAGCCCCGTTCATCCTCTACGATCAAAACTGTGTCCTCTGCAATCGCAGCGTGCAATTTCTGCGCGCCCGGCAGAAACTAGACGCCTTGCGCTACGTGCC
>JBOGUK010000005.1:0-3206 GCA_050695915.1 Anaerolineales bacterium | reverse complement strand
AGCCTCGATGATTCCTGGCGCACCTTTTTCCAGGGTAACACCTTCGCCGATTACATATAAGGCAACCTCAACGTCACCAAAGTCATCCACCCAGGCGAGCACGACGTAAGACCCATTCAGTAGAGATTGCAGGAATACATGATCCGGAGGGCCGAGATCGCTTGGATAAGTCGGTAGTTCGATCGGGAAATCAACGGAGGCGCGTGCATTCTCAAGCGTTGTTTCGCCATCCAGCTCCAACACCGACGTAATGATCTCTGTCGGAACGCGCGATGCTGTTGCAGTTGGGGCGCCCGTTCGCACCGTTTCCGTCGGCTGCGGCAGGAGGACGCGTACAGCTCCAATCTGCAGGAACTCCGCGAGCCGCGCGCGCACCTCGGGAACGGCCAGCAAGCTCGCCACCGCAACCAGCAGAATCGCAATCGCCCAGGCAAGATTCCTCCGCGGCCTCGCCAGAGTCTCGCGTCGTAAGAACGCGGCTGCCAAATCGGGCGTCCGAGGGTAAACCATGACGCCAGCAGCAACAGCCAAGCGAGATTCAAGATATGCAAATGATTTATCGTTCATTCACCCTGCTCCAAGTGCGGGAATTCCGTGCGTATCACGTGTTGGAGTTTCTCCAAAGCTCGATGCGTTTGCGATTTCACAGTCCCTTCGGCAATGTTCAATGTCGAAGATGTTTCCTCGACCGAAAGATCCAGAAAGTAACGCAAATAGATCACGTTTTGCATGTTTCCTGGCAATCGTTTCACCGCAGTCCATAGTTCCTTCGCTTCCAGCTCCTTTTCCGTCTTCACAGCCAGGCCGTTTTCGCTGGCTGGCTGCTCTTGGGCTGCACGTTGCAGAGCGCCCCAATAGCGCCCCATGGAGCGCCGCCGGTTCAGCGCAAGGTTGCTCACGATGCGCAGGAGCCATGGGCGCAGCGGGCGGCTGCTATCAAAGCTACGTAGGCTGCGATAGGCGTTGATGAAACACTCCTGCGCTGCGTCCTCCGCATCGGCTGCGTCGCCGAGATGCAGGTGCGCGAGCCTGAACACGGTCTGCTGATGCAGGCGCATGAGTTCAGCCCAGGCGTCGTCATCGCCGTCACGAACCCGGGCGATCAATTCGGCTTCGGTTAAATTTGTCGCTGACCAGATCTGGTTTCTCGACTTTCGTTTTGTTGTCAGCAGGAATAGTACACCGCTGGGCATCGCTGCGTTCCATGCTGCCAGCCCAGTGGGTTTTGTGCTATTATCTTTGCACTAATTATTTTCTTCACAAGCAAGGAGAGTTCTATGGCTACCCGCGCCGCTACCCAAGCCGCAGCCGCCCACCCAATCCCACTACTGACACGCTGGAAGATGGTGCTGGATGGCTGCAATATCCCACAAATTGAATTGGCTGATGATGTAACCCGCTGGCTGGTGATCAGCCGCTCGTGTGTTTTCTCCATGTCGCTCACTTCTGGCCTGCTTGGCCTGCTGATCGCCGCCGAGCAAGGCATAGTGAACTGGGGACTCGGGCTGCTTGCGGTGCTCGGCGTCGTGATTGCCCACGCCTCGAACAACATCATCAATGACTACATGGACGTGCGCCAGGGCGTGGATACCGAGGATTACCCGCGTGCTCAGTACAGCCCGCATCCACTGCTAGGGGGGCTCACAACGGCTCGTGGCCTATTGACCGCTGCACTAATCTTAAACTTCGTCGACCTGCTCATCATGCTCTATCTCTACAGCCAGCGCGGCCTCATCATTGTCGCTTTCGCCGTTACCGGATTGATCCTGAGCCTGGCATATACGACGGTGCTTAAGCACGCCGGTCTCGGCGAACTGACCGCGCTGATCGTATGGGGTCCGCTGATGATCGGCGGGACGGCGTTTGCCGCATCTGGTGTGCTGAGCCCAGCAGTCTGGGTGCTCACGTTGCCTTATGGCGTGATCGTGGCGTCGGTGCTGGTGGGCAAGCACATCGATAAGATCGCCGCGGATAAAAAGGTGGGAGTCAACTCGATCCCAGTGCTGCTCGGCGAAAAACGCGCTCTCACGCTGAACAAAGTCAGCTTTGTGGTCTTTTACATCTTGATCATCGCCATGGTAACTTTGAGATACACAGGACCGTGGGTGCTGCTGACGTTCCTGGCAATCGGGCGCTTGCGCACCACCTGGAAGATTTACTCAGAGCCCAAACCCGATAAACCGCCACAGGGCTTCACAGTCTGGCCGCTGTGGTACGTCAGCTGGGCGCTGTACTTCAACCGCCAAGCGGGCAAATTTTTCACGCTTGGACTATTGCTGAATATTGCCACGCCATACGTTTTGGGCCTGTTCAACTAAAACCGCGTGCTTGCATAAAAGCCGAGCGGATGGTCGGCCTTTTGATTCATCTCTTGTCATCCTGAGCCCAAGCGAAGGAGTTTTATTACCTGAGGATGAAGTTATCTGTGTGATCACAAAAGCACTTCGCTCCGCTCAGTGTGACCAGTAAATTCTGTGAATGTCTAGAAAGCTTCTAATTAATAACGCTGTGCGTAATATCTGCCATATTGCCTAGTGCGTGTTACTTAAAGCGGTTTGGTTGTAAAATCCGTCCCATGTCCTCCCTCGATGAATTCCGCGCAGCAAAGGATGATTTCTTTGTGCACGATCCGCAAAGCCCGCTGACGCCGGAACAGCGCGCGGCGTTCAGCGGGCTGAGCTATTTTCCAGAGGATCCGGCTCTGCGCCTGGAGGTAGATGTTGAAAAGTTTCCAGAGCAGGGAGAAGTTCAATTGCTCACCTCCACGGGCGACGTGCAGACTTACACCCGATATGGTCGCTTCTCATTCGCAGTTGACGACAAGAATGCTGAGTTGACGATCTTCCACAACGAGAACGGCTACTTCCTGCTTTTTGTGGACTCGCAGTCAGGCGCCGAAACTTACGGCGCCGGGCGCTACCTAGAACCGGAACCGTTGCCCAACGGCAAATTCCTGGTTGATTTCAACCTCGCCTATAACCCTTATTGCGCGTACAACGAACTTTGGAGCTGCCCGCTGCCGCCTCCGGAAAATCGCATAAATGTGCCCATAAGTGCCGGCGAGAAGAGTTTCAAGGGCGAAGTCGCAAAGTAAAAGCATCATTAGTATGCTGGGAAAATAGAGAAGACACAGCAGATCGACCGTCATTTGGTCGGAAAAGGCCGACTCGCAGTGCAGATCGCTGTGTCTAACTCTACTGCTAGCC
>JBOGUK010000004.1:0-4737 GCA_050695915.1 Anaerolineales bacterium | reverse complement strand
TCTAAGGAGCCTTTTCGATTGCGCCTGAGAAGCCTGGGGTGCTACAATACCCTAGATTTAGGGGTCGTCCATGGAACCTTCTCCAAAGGTAAGCACAGCGCCTAGGGCAAGCAAAGCGCCAGGCAATCGAAGACACAGAAGCGGCCCGGGAATTATCGACAAAAACCGCTAGTAGGAGACATACATGGCTTACGAATTCACCAATTCCAAGGGGCAGAAGTATTTCCTGCACGGGCGCTCCCGCCCGAACAAGGATGGCAGCACCCGCACTCTGTACTTTTTCTCCAAGGAGATCAAGGAAGGGGCGATCGACGCCGTGCCGGCCGGATACACCGTAGAGGAAATGAAAACCGGCTTGCCCGTGCTGAAAAAAGCAGCCCCCATGTAGGCAACAAAGTGCAGCGGCGCAGTTGCCTGCGCCGCTTTTCTTCCAGGTCTTTCTCAGAACTGAGCCGTTCTCAGTACGAAACGCAGGGGGAGAACCCCCTTGGCTTCCCAGAAACGCTGAAAGCGAGATTTCACGCTCGGTTCAAACCCTGCCAGATAACGCTGGGGGTGAGCCAGTTCGAAAGCCTGATGCTTCTCTGCCAACTCCAGCATAGCGAAGAAATACTCTCGCTTATCGCTCACCAAGGAAAGCGTTCCTTCCGCCGCCAGAACACGGGCCATCTTGTCCAGAAAAGCGGCAGTAAAGATCTGCCGCTTGGCGTCCTTTTGCTTCTCGGGAGGGTCGGGAAAATGGAGGTAGACAACCTGCCAACCTTTTTCCGGAAGGAGGGGGTAGAGCAACTTGAAATCTGCCCGCAGCACCAAAACGTTCTCCAACCGCTGCTCAGCTGCCAGAGAAACAGTGCTCAAGGCTGCACGCCGAGAAATCTCGATGCCCAGGAAATTAGCGCCCGGAGCCTCCGCCGCCAGATGACAAAGGTATTCTCCGCTCCCGGCGCCGATCTCCACTTGCAGGGGGCGGGAATTCCCGAACAAATTCTCGCTGGTGAGATCGGAGAATGAGCCGGGATGGGAGTGCAGGTCAGCCGCCGGCCAATCCAATAGATAACGGTTGAGTACCACGGGCGCCAATGGCTTCAGCTTCAGCCGTGCGATTTGCCTTCCACGCGACACCAGCGTTCATTCCTCCAGCGGATTATTGGGGATAAATGTGCTGGAAACTTCCCAGCGGGGAGGCAATTCGGCGTTTGCCGGCTCTGGGTCAAGGAAGACGCTCCGCCCAAAGTCGGGGCAGTCGGGATCGCCGTGGCCGAAATAGTCGTCATTGCGATAGTCAAGGTACGTGTAAAGGGGAGAGTAGCTGCCGTCGTACTGGTGGAAAAGGAGGTCCTGCGAATTGTCGCTTACATGCCCGTCCTGGTAATGCGGGGCGCACTCAGGAACCATCCCCGTGAGGTGAAGCAGCTCATGTAGGATGGTCATCTCGAAGTAACCCGTGTAATCCGCGGACTGGGTGAATTGTCGTGGGCAAACCAGATCGTTGCGCGGGCTGTACCCGCGCAGCAGCAGCGTGGCCGTTACCCCGGCGCCTTCCGGCGGGAAGGCGGCCAGGCCGCAATAACCCTCGTTCGTTACGAAGAACCCGTCGTAATAAATCACGTACAGTTTGTTGGAGGTATCGAAGCCGCGGGTTTTAATCTCATATTCCATCAAAAGCAGAATGTGGGTGCCAAGATCTGAGATTTGCTCCGCGGTGTACTCCAATTGCATAAAGCTGATATCCAGATCCCCCTGATAAGAGTCGTAGCGCAGTCGCGAGCCAGTTTTGCCTTCGAGCCACGAGTTAAGCGCCTGGGCGGAGAGCGCAATGCTTCCGTCTACATCCAGAAGTTCATCCTCTCCGTCGCTCGGCAGCGCATAAACAAAATGGATTTGATAACCCGCAACGTCGTCCGGGCGATCCACGGTGCTGTATTCCTCGGTGGTGCTACGGTTTGGGTTTGGGATTGCCCTGGTTGGCTGGGGTTCCGGTGTAGTAGTGGAGAACGTAACTTCGACGCTGATCCCGCCAGGTTCTTCATCGGACTGGGTTGCCTGGATGATCTCGACTCCCAGATTGACGCCGTCGTTTCCAGGAGTGATCTGGCAACCCAGCATCCCCAAGGTGACCGCGATCAACGAAATCCGGCGAAGCCTCATCGGAAGATGGAGCGATTATAACGTTCGCCTTAAACACAAAGGCGCCCTGTTGGGCGCCTTTGGTGTCGCAAAATTAGGCTAGTAAAGCGGACTGATCGTGAAGTTCGTTGGGCCCTCGCTGGAGACCGAGAACACACCGCTCTTGGTCACGCCATAGGCAGTGTAGAAATAGCTGTATTCACCTGGCGCAATGTTAAACCTGTTCAGCCCTAAAAGCAGCTCAAAAGAGTAATTGTTCAGGGCCAACCCCCCGGCCGTCTTCGGGCCTAGCAGCGTGATGCGCACGGGGAAGGCATAGTGGCTGCCGATACGTAAATTCGATTGCGTATTGAGGATTGATACCGGGTCATACGGGTGGTTGGCAACCTGTTCGCATGCATATAAGATCAGCTTGTTGGGGCCGTCCCTTTTTATGAGTACCTCTCCCGTGAACGTGGTGCCGCACGCATCGAAAGAGAAGAAATACAAGCCGGTTTGCAGACCAGGGGACATAAACTTGTTGGAACCTATTTCAGCCGTGAGTGCGTATGTCTGGGGGCCAACCAGCTCCACCGTGATAGTGCCTGGCAGGCGGCTTTCCACAATAAACTTGTCATACTCAATGGGAGCCCCGCAGAGAGCCACCGTCAGCCACACATTGTTGCTGTCCACTGTGATCTCGCCGCTCACCTTGTCCCCGCTGCAATATGTATAGCTGTAAGTGTAAGTGCCTTCAACTACCGTCTTATACGTCTTTCCTACCTCTGCCGTCCAGTGGTAGTCGTTAGTCTCGCCATCCAGCTTGATACCCACGGGTTCTTCAGTGTTGTTATGGATATTGAGTTCCCAGGTCGTAGCCGCAAACGAAGGTTGCGCTGTGGTTAATGCCACTGCCAATACCATCAGCGCCATCAAAAGGGTTCGTTTCATCGGTTGTTCTCCAATCACTGTATGCAATCTGTTGCAATCAAATGGAGCATGCGGGCACGCCGTCGCAGGCTGCCCAAACCCGAAAATGATAGCTTTTGACCTAACGAATGTCAACCAAAGCGGTGGCATTTAACTGCTACTCATCCTCATATAATCGTCATTATGAGGACAGATCCAACCAAACGCTTCTCCTCGCGCGCTGGGAACTACGCCAGGTACCGTCCTGGCTACCCTGAAGCTCTTTACGAATATTTGATTGCCGAAGCCGGGTTGCAATCAACCGATAAGATCGCCGACCTCGGCTCCGGTACGGGCTTATTATCCGCGCTGTTCCTGAAGAACGGCCATGTTGTGTTCGGAATTGAACCTAATCCCGAAATGCGCGCCCACGCGGAACGATTACTCGCTCAGGAACCTCGCTTTTACAGCGTTGAAGGGCGGGCGGAGGCGATCCCGCTTGAGGAGAAAACGATAGACTTTGTAGCTGCTGCGCAGGCTTTTCATTGGTTTGATCCTCAAAATGCGAAGCTCGAGATGAGGCGGGTTTTGGTTCCCGGGAAGCAGGTTGCCTTAGTATGGAATCGAAGGGACCACACGAACGATTTTCAGGTAGGCTACGAAGCCTTGCTGGACGAATACGGGACAGATTACCGGCAAGTCGATCAGCAGCGATCCGTAACGGACGCCAATATCGCCGCATTCTTTTCGCCGCATCAGGTGAAAAAGGAAATTTTCCCTAATCGCCAAACGCTCGATGAAACTGGCCTAAAGGGCCGCTTGCTTTCCAGTTCATATATACCGATGGAGGATCAACCGCAATTCGGCGCGATGATGGCTGACCTTGCAAACTTATTCAGTCGGTTCCAGGATGGCGGAAGGGTCCATTTCGACTATAAAACCACGGTTTACCATGGCCCGATCCACGTGTGAATGGCAAACCGGTCGCACTGGTTCTCAGCTTGTTCAGCGACCTTGCCCTATAATTCGCAAAAGCCAATGGTTGCATTACGGGCGTCATCCCGCAGCCTGTTTTCCCTCGGGAACCCGCTGATTTGGGTCTTGCTGCCCTTATTTATTTATGTGTTTTTGTATTTCAACCCCGGATTCGACACGGAACTGGCATTCCCGGCTCACCACTTCTACATAGTTTCTGTCACATCATTGGTGGCGTTGTTCATCGCAATCGTCGTGGGCATAGTTGGCCTCAGGCAGCGAAATCTGCAGGTGATTTATGTTTCGTTGGCGTTTATTTCCCTCGCGGCTTTCTTCAGCGCACATGGGTTATCCACACCCGGGTTCCTGCTCGCAGATTTCACCCCGATCATTGGCGTGGCAGCGCAGCTCAGTGTTTTCAGCATGAGCCTATGGCTGCTGATCTCCTCCTTGCGTACGGATAACCGTTTCAGCGGCTGGCTCAGTAAAAGAGCGAATGCCCTGTTCCTGATTTACACACCCGTCATCATTGGCGTGAACAGTTTGGCATTGAACAATCCACAACTCGTGGAATTCATACCCGTGGATCAGGCGCCGTTGCGTTACTTTGTTGGAGGAATCACGCTTCTAGCCGCCACTGTTGCCGGCTATCGCTATTGGCAATCGTATCGCTATTCCAATTTTCCATTTCAACTCAGCATTGCATACATAGGCGGATGGGTTGCCGTGAGCCAAATTATCATCACT
>JBOGUK010000003.1:0-7406 GCA_050695915.1 Anaerolineales bacterium | reverse complement strand
GGCTTTCCGTTGTCAGGCAGGATCATATTCAACAGCACGCTGACGATGCTGACGATCAGCGCTCCGAGGAAAGCGGCGGTAAAGTTGTCGATCTGCAGCACAACGCCGAACAGACCGCTGAGCCATTGGGTGAAATAGAACATGATGGTGTTGACCACTAAGCTGAATAATCCCAATGTCAGGATGTAGAACGGGCAGGTTAGCAGCTTCAGGATAGGGCGGATGAAGGCGTTGACGATGCCGAAGAATAGTGCGAGCCAGACGTACGTGAGCCAGTTCTCCTCGGGTACGGATAAGCCGGGCACCAGTGCGATGGCGGCGTACAAGCCCACTGCATTGACAGCTAAGCGGACGATCCATGAGTTTTGCATTCGATTACTCCTTTGAGAAAAATGAAGGGCTTTTAACCCCTATTTTTACTTATCCATCTGTACGTAATTCTCGATGCGATGTTTCACGGCGTACGCAGCGGCCTCAGTGCGCGTGCTTAGTCCTAGCTTGCTGAGGAGAGCTCACATAGTTGCGCACCGTTTTTTCGCTGAGAAAGACCTCCTCAGCGATCACTTTGTTGCGTTTGCCCTGCGCCACCTGAGCCAGGACCTTGAGCTCCTGCTCGGTAAGGTCGCCGAAAGCCTCCTTCTCGGCTTTGTGGCTGCTCTCGCGCATGCGTTTGAACACCTGTTGAGTCACAGCCGGATCGAGCAGCGATTCACCGCGCCCAATGCGTTCCAACGCGTGGATCAACTCGATGCTGTCGATCTGCTTGAGAACATAACCCGAAGCGCCAGCGGAAATGGCGTCGAAGAGCAGCTCATCGTCCGCAAACGTGGTGAGCATAATCACTTTGGTCTCGGGCTGCCTGGAAGTGATCTCCCGCGTGGCGTCGATGCCGCTCTTGCCGGGCAGGCGGATATCCATCACCACGACATCCGGTTTGTATTCACCCGCCAGCCGGATGGCCTGGTCTGCATCTGCAGCTTCAGCGACTACTTCGAGGTTGGGATAGTTAGAAAGAAGCGACTTCAAGCCCAGTCGCACAACTTCATGATCGTCAACCAAAAGGATTTTTAGCACGGAATGTCGTTGGAAGCGAAATGTATAATTCCATAGTTCCGATTGTGGCAACAATCTTTGCTGCTCGATTAGGAACCTAGCGATTATAGCATGCAGGGTCTGACACGATGAGCACGCGCGGGTTGAAGTTAATTTCGATTGTACTGCCCGCACTCTTTATGATGGGCGTGATCTATGTCCGATTCACGTTCGTCCCCGCGGAACGCTCTCTGGAAGGGAATGTTTACGCCACTCTCGCGGTGGCCTGGGCGCCATTGTCTTCTCGATCTTCTTCTTCAACATCATCGAGCATCGCGAATCACTCCTCGAAGAACGCAGCAAGCAGATCGAAGCCCTGCATGAATCTGCGCACACCTGCCCGCTCAGGTCTACTTCAATGGCTGAATTGATAGAGATCATATTATTGTTTTGATCGATGATGAAGGGATCGTTCACATAATCCGCGGGATGAAGTTCGATCATCGCGTTGTCGTCCACGAAGTCATATAGTCGCTTGGAGCCAAATAAGAATCCAGCAATCGCTTTGCCGGGGTGCAGGTTCTTGGCGTCGTTGGCGATCACGCCGGCTTCCGCCAGTTCCATCACGCCGTCCGAAAAGAGCTCACTGTGGATGCCGAGGTCCCGCTTGTTGCCCAGTTTCGAGAGGACTGCGTTGGGCAGCCCCCCGATGCCAAATTGAAGCGTGGCGCCGTTCGGGATCATCTCGGCCACGATTTCACCGATGCGTTCATGGATGGGCATGACCATTGGGATTTTGATTTCCGGCAGCGGGTAATCGACTTCCACCAGCCGGTGAATGTGATTCAGGTGATGAACGAATCCCCCAGCACGCGCGGCATTTGCGGGTTGATCTCGGCAATCACCATTTGCGCCGCTTCCGCCGCCGGCTTGGTGACGCCCACTTCCACGCCATAGGAGCAAAACCCGTGTGCGTCCGGCGGTGATACCTGGATCAACCGCGATGTCCAGCGGGGGTTCACCGTTGCGGAACAGCCCGGCAGCCTCCGAGAGGAATACGGGCACGTAATCCGCGCGCCCTTCGTTCACCGCCTGGCGCGCGTTCCCCCGATGAACAGCGCGCGGTGGTGGAAGCTCTCGGTGTATTCGGGGTTCAGGTACTCGCCTCCGGCGAACGTCAGCACGTGCACCACCTCCACGTTTCTCAGTTCCCCGGCGCGCGCCACCATAGCCCGCTCCAGCACCTGGGGAACCTCGGCCCCTCCCCAAGGTAAATGCGCCCGTGGGTACGGATGGCCTGCACGGCCTCCTCTGCGCTCATCTTTTTTTGCTCGTACAAACCTTTTACATTCATCTTTGCCCGTGTCGATTATGCGTGTTTTCTGCTTGTCGCCAAGTGGTCGTTGTCCCCTGTTCCACAGTAAGAGTGACATTGTATATATTCACAATAGGGGATCTGTCCCAAATAGTTAGGACACAGGTTTGGACACTTGAACCTGCCTATCTCGGCGTTGTTTTTGTACACTGACCCCATCTTCGAAAGGACTTTTTGGCATACGAAATGGAGGAAGAAAAAATGGCTACTGTGGTTCAAAGAGGAAGATTGATTCAAGACCCGCCCCTCGTCCGCTCGCTGTTTAACGAGCCGAAGGCGGCGTACTTATGGCTGGCTGTGCGCCTGTGGCTCGGCTACCAATGGATTGATGCTGCGCTCCACAAGGTCACCAATCCGGCCTGGACGCAGACCGGCGATGCGCTCAAGGGCTTTTGGACAGGCTCGGTGCAGATCCCCCGCAGAAGGCCGCCCGCCGATCTCATTTGATTGGTACCGCTCATTCATCCGGTTCATGCTGGATACGGAAGCCTACACCTGGTTCGCCAAGATCGTGTCCTACGGCGAGCTTTTGATTGGCGTGGCGTTGGTGCTGGGCGCGTTAACCGGCATCGCCGCGTTCTTCGGCGGCTTCATGAACTGGAATTTCATGATGGCCGGATCCGCCAGCACGAACCCGATGCTCTTTGTGGCAGCGTTGGGACTGGTGATGGCCTGGAAGGTGGCCGGCTATTTCGGGTTGGATTATTTCCTGCTGCCCGCGATCGGCACCCCTTGGGGCCGGCGCACAACCAAGAAAAATCCGAGTTAGAACTTCTGTCTATTCTCTCTCCCCCAAAGCAGAGAAAGCCCGCAAGGGCTTTCTTTGTTTAACGTTCAGTATCTCACCTGATCAGGGCTGCGTGATCCACCTTGATGCAGCGATCCATCACCATCTTTAGTCCCGCGGCCTCTGCTTTTTTCGCGGCGGCATCATCGATCACGCCAAGCTGCGACCAGACGGCTTTCGCTTTCACGGCGATGGCTTCATCGACCACCTTGTCTAAATACTCGGATCTGCGGAAGACATCCACAATATCGATGGGTTCAGGCACGGCCGCCAGGTTGGGGTAGGCGGGTTCGCCATTCACGGAATCGATCGTGGGATTCACTGCGTAGACTTTGTAACCGGCATTGCGCAAATATCGCCCAATGCTGTAGCTTGTGCGGTGGGGCTTGTCCGAGTGTCCCACTACAGCGATCACACGTGCTTCGTCAAGCAGCTTTTTGATCTCGATCGGATCCTCGACTGGCATGCTAATCCTTGGGGTACTCCATCCAGATCAATGTCCGTGCGGACTTGAATCCCGCTGCGCGCAAAGCATCCTCTGCGCGCCTTGCAGGGTAATTGAGCGCAAGTTTGCGGGTGGGTTTCATTGTGTTATGTATCTGACGCATAAGAGCCGCAATACCTTTCCCCTCGTTCTCCTTGGCTGCGGCGAGCCACAGCCTGTCTGCATCCAGCGTCGATGATTGCCAGCTGAGCGCGGCCAGAAGTTCGCCGCCCTCTTCTGCGCTCCACTGCCTTACTTGCCGCGTGCTGAGCGCACGCTCCACAGAGCCGCGCCACCCCGGTTGGAGCAGCACGGGATCCAGCGGGATCTGCCAGCGCAGATCGCGCGGGTATGTTGACTGCAGCCAGGCGCTCTGCCGCGCCCAATCGCTTGTATGGCGCTTGCGCACTTTTGTTTTTGCTGCCGGTGTCGAGCCTGCACCGATTTGCGGATAAACACGCCAGCTTGTGCGCCGGGTGCGTTCGACGAACCCCATATTACGATACAGTGTGACAGCTGCAGGATTATTTTCATCGACTTGCAGCCATATCTCGTCTTTCCCATTGGTTAAAAGGTTATCAAGCGCGGCTTCGGTGAGCGCCCGCGCGATGCCGCGCCGGCGCTGCTCGGGGTGCACGGCCACATTGGCAATGAGCATGATCTTGCGATTTCCGTATCCATGCGGGATAAGACTGAGATTTCCTACAACCTTACCGTTCTCCTGCCACACATAGCCGCTCATTGGTCCCGGGCCGGCGGCCGCCAGGTCCAAAAGCGGACCGCCGCGCGCTGCCTGGCGCATCTGGCGCACATACAGACGACCGTCGGCGTCCAGCGAGCTGGCGAAGCATAGTTCCACGAGATCGGCCACTGACAGCAGGTCGCGCCGCATGTCGAACGGACGCAAATTGGCGGGTGGGGGAGAGTTGTGGATGCGGATTGCCTGAGCGTTCATTTTCCGAAGAAAACACATGTTAAAACCACATGTGTTTTTTCTCCTTTGAGCGATTATAGTACCCGGCTGATATAATTTTTCGTCGCATGAAAAGTACCAAACTGACGCTGATCATCCTTGCCGCATGCTTTGCAGCGCTCTTTCCAACTAACGTATTCGCCCAGACGAATTGCACGCCGCTGCCCGCGGCAGGCGCCGACGGGCGCATCCTTTACACGGCCGTGGAGGGCGATTCGCAATGGATAATAGCCGCCCGGTTTTGTATGCGTGTAGAGGACTTGCGAATCCTGAACAACTTGCCCGCCGAAGATCCAATACAAATTGGGCAAGTGCTTCTTTTAGGACTTGCTTCAGAACAAGAACCGACCGCTGATCCCGCTGCCACACCGGAGGTTGCCGCGACCACCGCGGCCGAAACCCCCGGCACCGGGATGATCTGTGTGCTGCTCTTTGAAGATCTCAACGGTGATGCGCTGCGCCAGGAAACTGAACTGGCTGTCGCCGACGGCGCCGCCAGTGTGAGCGAGCGCACCGGCAAGGCCTCGCGCACAGGCACGACGACCTCTGCACTAGACGCGGATGGGCTGGTGATTCCTGTGTGTTTCGAGGATTTGCCGATCGGCGAATACACGGTGTCAGTCGCCGCGCCTCAGGGTTACAACCCGACCACTACGCAGAGCCATACTATCCAACTCAGTCCAGGAGACGCCACGACGTTGAACTTTGGCGCTCAATTGGGTTCGGGTGCTGCACTTGGCGGCGCCTTGTCGCTCGAAGAAGGCGGGCGCTCGCCATTGATGGGTTTGCTCGGTATGGTGCTGCTCCTCGGCGGAGCAGGCTTGGGCGCTTACACCTGGCAGATGGCGCGTCGCCGCTAAGCCAGTTCCCGATATACGTTCATCAATTCAGATTGGAATTCAGCGGGTTTCCATTGCTGCGCGCGCTGCCATGCGGCATCCTCTAATTTCTCACGCGCCTGTTCATCGACAACCACGGTGATGATCGCAGCGCCGAAGCTTCTCAAGTCATCGGGGGCAACCAGGTAGGCTGCCTTCCCAACGATGGCATCAATGCTCGCGTTTTCCTGAGCCACCACGGCCTTGCCGCAGGCGAGCGCATGGCGCAGCGAGTTGCCCCATGCGCCCGGCACACCCATTGGCACGACCGCAGAGCTCGCTTGATAAATTCCCGGCAAGTATTGCTCTTGAATCTTAGGTACCAGTTTTACCGACTCTTCCACGTGGAATTCAGGCAACCGCGAGGAAGCGAATGCATTCATGGCTTCGCCCAAACCCAAAATTAGCAATGGGTAAAGTTCACCCATGGAAGCTGCGGCCCAGGTCCAGCTTTCGAGCAGGGCAAGGATTTGTTCCTGCGATAAATTGCCGTGAACCAAAATGAATCCTTCCGGTAACCCGAGCTCGGTGGGCAGCTCCGCGTGCCCATGTTTGAAGTCGGGATGCGTTACCGGCGGGATGGTGACGATTTGGCCCGGCAACTTCGGCTTTTCCATATCTTGCGGCCAAAGGATCGTGGCGCGCGCCAAGCCGCCGAATCCCTGGGCTTCTGCGAGTCGCGAGCCGCGTTCCGGGTTGGCTGCCTCAGCCGGACTCACCACCGTGGGGACTCTTCCCAACAGGGAGGCCGCCAATTGGGTCGTATGAATGCAATTCCCCCCATGCTCTGCAGCCAACCGCGGCAGGGTTCGCTGCTGCCAACTGCCTGCGTCCCTGGTTTCTTGATATATGACCTTGATACGCTCTTCACCCGTCTCGGCGGACGAGGAGACAGGCAGCGCGACTAGAGGTTCGGTTTCTTCTGGCGCCAGCGCCAGCAGCGTGCGCAAATGCAGCGCCGCCGCGCTCAGCGGCGCATGCACCAGCGGCCAGCCATCATGTAACACGCGAATAGGCATTGTGTGATTATATGGCGCATCACTCCTCTGTTTTGCGTTCTGGACGAGTCCCAAGACCTAATCCTCTTAAGAGTTTTTGAAATTCACCCCCATCTCCAGTTAGCTGAAGAGAGCCTGCCCCGAGCGGGACGCCGTAGGCGGCGACGAGGGAGGGCCGGGGGGTGAGGTCTTTTATCCTTTCGCCCCTTCTCCTTCATCCTTGCCTCCTGTCCCCCCGTATAATGTCCTCTAATGGCTAAGAAAAAATCAACGAAGACAACAAAGAAGAAAACGAAACTCACTCTGCAGCCTAACGATTTCCAAACCATCATTTTTGCGTTGCAAAAATTCTGGGCGGACTGGGGCTGCACCATCTGGCAGCCCTACAACGAGAAGGTGGGCGCCGGGACGATGAATCCCGCTACCTTCCTGCGCGTCCTGGGTCCTGAGCCCTGGAACGTCGCCTATGTTGAGCCCTCGGTGCGCCCCGACGACGGGCGCTACGGCGAAAACCCAAATCGCATGCAGCAGCACTACCAGTTCCAGGTCATCCTCAAACCCGACCCTGGGAATCCACAAGAGATTTACTTGCAATCGTTGCAGTCTGCGGGCGTCGATATTCACAAGCATGACATCCGCTTTGTGGAAGATAACTGGGCTTCGCCGGCGCTGGGCGCCTGGGGACTTGGCTGGGAAGTGTGGCTGGATGGGCTCGAGATCACGCAGTTCACTTATTTTCAGCAGGCGGGTGGCATTTCGCTAGATCCGGTTTCCGTCGAGATCACTTACGGGCTCGACCGCATCGCCATGGCGCTGCAAAGCATTCGCGAGGTGGGCGATGTGCGTTGGAGCAAACAGCGCACCTGGGGCGATCTGAAC
>JBOGUK010000002.1:0-9309 GCA_050695915.1 Anaerolineales bacterium | reverse complement strand
CAGGGTCGGAATGACAGCTGGCGGGCAATTGGTGTTTCCGCAACGTATAATCTACGGATTCCGTAATCCTCGGAGGAAATCCTGAATACACAAAGGATTCGCCCATTTTTTGCAATTCTCGCTGCAGCTCTCGTGTTCGCCGCCGGCTGCGCTGGCAACACCGACCCCGGTGCAATTGCCACTGGCGTCGCGCTGACGCTGCAAGCGCAATCTCCCACGCTGCCCGCCGAGCCTACGGCGACAACGGCCACCACTGGCATCGTCGAGGGGCAAGTCTGCTACCCTTCTGAATTCATCCCGCAAATGACGCTGTACCTGCAGCCGCTCATCGGTGAAACCGTTGTGGAAGTGCCCATTGCCGAAAACCAATCCAACTTCCAGGTGGAAATGCAGCCCGGCAATTACACCGCTTATGCCTGGCTGCCGGAATTCACGTATGGCGGAAGTTACTCGCAGGCAGTGGCCTGCGGATTAGGCGCGGAATGCACTGATCACGCACTGGTGGAATTCCAGGTGCTTGCGGGGCAGACGACGAGCGGAGTCGACGTGTGCGATTGGTATGGGGGCGGAGGCAGCGTCCCGCTGCCTCCGGGCATCTCGGAACCCACCGGATCGATCGCCGGCACATTGATCTATCCCAGCGAATTCATCCCCGCAATGTGGGTGGTGGCTTTCACTGCGCCGGATTTGAACTTTTGGTGGTTTGTAACCACAGTTGAGAATCAAAACACTTACCAGATCAACAATTTGCCGCCAGGCAACTACTACGTTGTTTCATATCCCATGCTGGGTGGCATTACTGCAAGCGGCGCCTATACGCCAGCCGTTGCTTGCGGGCTCAGCGTCGAGTGCACTGATCACAGCTTGATCCCCGTAAACGTCGTTGCAAACCAGGTAACGCAGGGCGTCAATCCTCACGACTGGTACGCGCCGCAGGGCACTTTCCCGGCGAATCCGGTGCAATAGGAACTCGGACCGCGTGAAATTGAAACTGGTCGCAGCTGTTTTGGTGCTGGCAGTCGGTTGCTCGGGCGGCACAAACCCGAGCGCAATCGCCACGAGCGTGGCGCAGACGCTCGCCGCGCAGGCGGCGCAAGCAACGGAACCGCCAACCAGCGTTCCAGCGGCTACCGACACTGCAGCCCTGCTAGCGAATGAGACCGCTCCCGACCCGCTGCCCGCGGCCAATACCAGCATCGCTTTGAATGCAGGTGAATGTTTCGACTTCGATACTGGCGCAATTTCAACCCCCGATGGAGACTGCGATATGTGGGCAGTAGAAGGAGCGCTGGTGCGGCAAATGAATGGGGCCAAGATGTCCGGATACGTTACATCGGCGCCGCCAAGCAACAGTTATTGTATTCTGGCGGCCTACGATCCGAACGACATTGCCATCCAAACTGACCTCTACATGTGCTTTATCAGCAACCAAGGCACACCAGGATTTGTGGTGGCGCGGAGTTACATCGGGTCGGTTCCGTTCACCGGTTTCATTTTTGACTACTGGCTCTACAACTAAGACACAAAGCGAGTAAGTTTGACCCTTCGATCCTTGTCTTAGTCTTCAGGTAGAAAGGAGTTTGCAATGCCCAGGTTTTTGATCGAAGTCGCCCATGAGAATTCGAAGGAAGCTTGCGAGCGGGCGGTGCAGGCGTTCCTGGCCACCGGCTCGCACTTCATGACGCATGCCGATTGGGGCTGCCCCGACGACGAGCACAAGGCTTGGATCGTCGCGGAGTTGGACAGCAAGGAGGACGCCATGCTTATGCTTCCGCCCGCTTTCCGCCTAAACGCAAGGGTGATCACGCTGCAGAATTTCGCGCCGGACATGATCGACGATACGCTCAAGCTGCATAAGGATTCGTAGAAAAAAACACAGTTTATTCTGAGCGACTGCCCGAGCCCAACTTTTGCGATTCGAACATTATGAAGTCCCTAGTTACATTGGGTGGATGCTTCGCGGCGCGCGCCCTGCACTGCATGGCTTAGCCTGCTCAGCATGGCGGTTAGGTATGAATAATGATTACGACGCCATCATCGTCGGCGCGCGGGTGGCCGGGTCTTTGCTGGCGGCATTCCTTGGCCAAGCAGGGCGGCGCGTGCTGGTGCTTGATCGCGCCAAGTTTCCAAGCGATACACTTTCGACACATTTTTTCCGCGCGCCCGCTTTCCGCGCCTTCGCGCAAGCGGGTGTGCTTGATGAGGTACTGGCCGTCGCGCCGAAGCTCACCGTGAATTACAACGTGATCGACGGCATCGTTTTCCCGGAGCCGGTCGACCGGCCGGATGATTACCCTTTCTATCTTTGCGTTCGCCGCATTACCCTCGACGATATCCTGACACGCCGGGCGAAATCGACGCCAGGCGTTGAGATGCGCGAGGGGGCCAAGGTCAACGCGTTACTCAATTCAAACGGGCATGTGCGCGGCGTTCGCTGGCAGGAAGCCGGCAGTGAAATGGAGGCGACGGCGCGGGTTGTGGTGGGCGCGGACGGATTGCAATCGTTCGTAGCCAAACAGGTAAATCCACAAGCAGAGAAACATGAACCGGTGAACCGCGCCATGTACTATGCCTATTACCGCGGCGTGCCCTCGATGGATGGGCCGGCCGCCGAATTCCATTACCGCGGCAACAACCTGGTGTACTGCTTCCCCACCGACGGCGGTTTGGCGTTGCTGGCTGCGTCTGTGCCTATCGCGCAGTTCGGAGAATTCAAGCGTCACCCGGAGGGTAACCTGGATGCAGAGCTGTGGGCGATGACGGCGCTGACCGAGCGCATCTCCAAGGCGGAGCGCGAGGGGCCTGTTAAGGGCGCTGCCAACATCCCGGGCACGCTGCGCGTGCCCTATGGGGAGGGCTGGGCCCTAGTGGGCGACGCGGGAATGGTGATAGATCCATGGTCCGGGCAGGGCATCGACCAGGCTTCTACCCACGCTGTATACCTGGCGCGGGAGCTAAATGATTATCTGAGTGAGAAGAAAAATTGGGCTGCAGCGATGGCCGCTTACCACAAGGATCGCAACGAATTCAGCATGAAGACATTTGATCGCACGTGCAAATTCAGCCGCGATCTGCGCCCGATGACGAAGGCGGCGTTGGAGAGCAGAGGCTTGGCATAAGAAAAGTCCCACCTCCAACTTCGGGACGTCCGAGGCTGGGAGATTGTTTCGTCGACTCGTTTTAACTCGCCCCCTCGCAAAGGCGAATTACGTAACCTCCACCTTTACTTCAAGCGGAATTGCGCGGTTTATGGCGTCTCCCACTGGAGAATGCTTTTCCGCCCAATCGACGATCTCACGCAATTTTTCTTTTGCCACGCCTTTAGCCCCAATTCTCACTTGAGTCCAAACCTTAATCGGGCCGGCTGGGATCGAATCATCCATTTGGAGCAGGCCCCGGTCATCCGAAGTGCTTCCAACTATTACTTCGAGTGTTTCCAGCTGAATGCCCAGTTCAGCGGCGCGCAAGGCGATCATGGTTGCATCGCAATCAGCCAGCGCGGCGCGCATCAGCCAGCCGGGCGAAGGAGCGCTCGCGCCCCCGCCGATCCCCTTAGCCATATCGCTGACCAACTCCCAGCCATACGGGCCTGTCGCCTTGCAGCGCAGACCATCCTCTACAATTGCAGTAGCCGCCTTGTCCTCAGAAATGGCTTTGTCGGGATTATCGGTGTAATGTTGCACAACGTGTTTTAGCGCTTCTTGGATATGCTGCATAGACATACCATCCTCCTCACTTCCTCTAAGCTAGCGATTTAACTATTGACTATGCGCATTCTAATTGATTTGCACAACAAGCCCCTTCAAATACTCCCCTTCTGGAAAATTGACCGCCACTGGATGGTCCGGCGCCTGGGTCAGCCGATGCAGGATGCGGGCGTCAACGCCGGCATCCAGTGCAGCGCCAGCGACGATCTTCTGGAACAAGGCGGCGTCTACACCGCCTGAGCACGAAAAGGTAACCAGCTGCCCGCCCAGGCGCAGAAGCTTGAAGGCCAGCAGATTGATGTCCTTGTAGCCGCGGGCGGCGCGTTCGGCTTGCGCCTTGGTCGGCGCGAACTTCGGCGGGTCGAGGATGACTATGTCGAAGGTGCGGCCTTCGTCGCGATAGTTGCGCAAGACCTGGAAGGCGTCACCGTCAATAAAGGTGTACTTTTCTGATGAGAAACCATTCAGGCTGAGATTTTCCTTGGCGAGATCGAGAGCATCGCGCGAATCTTCGACCAGCGTGACATGCTTCGCCCCACCCCGCAGGCAGTGCGCGGCGAAGCCGCCAGTGTAAGCGAAGCAATCGAGAATTTCTTTGCCAGAAGAAATCTCACCAACCATTTTACGGTTGGCGGCCTGGTCAAGGTAAAAGCCCGTCTTATGTCCCTTTTCGATATCCACATAGAATCTCAGATCATCCTGGATGATCTCCAGTCTGGTGTTTTCAAGGTTACCGGACAGCCAGCCAATGCGTTCCGGGAGCCCTTCGAGTTTGCGCACGTCGGCATCAGAGCGCTCGAAGAGCGCGGCGGGATTCAGGATCTCTTGCAACTGTTCGACGATGGTGTCACGCCAGAATTCAACCCCCGCAGTGAGCAACTGCACCACGAGAACATCGTCGTAACGATCCACAATGAGTCCGGGGACGCCGTCGGATTCCGCGTATACGAGGCGGGAGGAGTTACGTATTTCGTGTTGCGTGTTGCGTAAGCTATCACGGCGGCGAATGGCTCCGTTGATTCGATCACGAAAGTAGTCGGCATTGACCTCATCATCTTCCCAGGTCCAGACGCGGACGCGGATTTGCGATTGAGGGCTGTATGCGCCTTTTGCCAGGAACTTGCCTTCCGCTGAGGTGACATCAACGGTCTCGCCCGACCGCGGGTCGCCGCGCACCTCGGCGACAGCGCCCGAGAACACCCACGGATGACGGCGCAGCAGCGAGCGCTCGCGGCCCGGCTTGAGGATGACGGCAGAATCAGATTGATAGACCACAACTGGAAGTGTAACAAAGCATTTGACTCGTATACAATTTCCGGACATGACACTTTCGATAAAACCCGGCAATGACCTTACAACGGACGAGCGTACCCAGATCAACGAGGTTAAAGCCACCGAGTTCAATCTTGATGCCATGGCGGAAAGGGAATTGAATGATTCGCTGTTTTTCTTGATCCATGATGGTGATCGGACTAAGGCTATGGGTCAGCTGGAAAGAGTAGACCCCGTTCATTTTGGCAACGAAACGTTTTCATTGATGGGAATGGGCGGGATCATAGCAATTGAGAAGGAAAGGGGGTTAGGAAGCCAAATAGTTAGCGCAATCAAGGACTTTTTGGCGAGGTATGGCTTGTTGGGAATAGGGTTTTGCCTAGCTAGCCGCAGTTATTTCTACGAGAAGAATGGCTTTCAGGTAAACAGAGATTTGATTCATCGATTTGTTTTTATTGACGAGGGAGAAAAAATTACTAACAGTGACGATGAATGTGTGATTATTTTCGATGGTTCCGGGAACTTCTCAATGCTGGTTTCCGCGGATGCTATTTCTGACTTTATCCTGCCGAGGCCGCCTAATTGGTAACGGTTCGGGAAAGGATGTAGCTGCGCACTGCGGTGCGCAGCTAACGTGGCGCGCAATTCCTATCAGGGAAGAGGGAGGGTCTGAGACCCTCCCCTACGGATTCAGCGCTAGCAGACTTGCAAAGGATCTAAATAATTCCGTGGGTGCAACTGAGCATGAATTGCGAAGGTTCAACATCACCCTGGTTGCATCCGATGCTTGGGGGATTGCTTCGCCTGGCTTTACCGGGCTCGCAAAGAAGTTGAGGGCTTTTGCAGGCTGCCTGTATGACGCCAGCTGTATTCCGGCTACTGGATAATCCCCAGTTTCTTGCCGGCTTCGCCGATCACTTCCAAGGCATGTTCGATGTCGCTGGGATCGTGGGCCGCGGTGACTGTGGCGCGGAGTCGGGAGAGTTCAGGGGGTACTGCTGGTGAAACTACGGGCAGCACGAAGACGTCTTTTTGTTGTGCTTCGCGGGTCATGGCGTAGGCGGTGAGGTCATCGCCGCAGATCACGGGAACGATGGCAGTTTCAGAATACAGGGTGTTGAAACCCTGGCTCTTAAGCCCTCCGAGGAATATTTCGGTGTTGCGCTTCAACTTTTCAATTCGCTCGGGCTCGTCCAGGATGATCTTGAACGCTTCCATTGCCGCCGCTGCCTGTGCAGGCGGCAGCGCTGCGGAGAAGATGTAGGCACGGCTGGCATGACGGAGGAAACTGATGATTTCTTTCTTCCCCGCCACATATCCGCCTACTGAAGGAATGGTCTTGCTGAGCGTGCCCATTTTGATGTCTATCACGTCACCAAGGGCAAAGTGCTCTTCGATGCCGCGCCCGGTGGCCCCCAGGACGCCGAGGGAATGCGCCTCATCGATCATCAGCCAGGCGTGGTGCTTTTGGCAAAGCTCTACCATGCGAGGCAGGTTGATGATGTCGCCATCCATGCTGAAAACCGAATCCGCAATAACTAATTTCGCCGCGTTATCGGGCGCTTCTTCCAGCAAGCGCTGCAAGTCATCCAAATCATTGTGCTTGAAGCGCATGAAACGCGCGCCGGACATCATGCAACCGTCTACTATGCTGGCGTGGTTCAGCTTGTCGGAAAACACGTAATCGTGGCGACCCATCATTGTCGAGATCACAGTGAGATTAGTCACATAACCGGAACTGTAAGTGATCACGTCTTCCGCGTTCTTGAATTCGGCGATCGTGCGCTCTAATTCGACATGCAAGTCAAGAGTTCCCGCCAGCGTGCGCACGCCATGAGTGCCGGTGCCATAGCGGTCGATGGCCTTCTTGGCGGCTTCGTTGATACGCGGGTGGCCGATCAATCCGAGGTAGCTATAGGAAGCGTACATGCCCATCTCGCGTCCCTTCACCAGCACGCGGGCGCCGCCGAGCAACTCCGTAATGGGCTGATTGTAAAAATAAAGATCGTTATCCTTCGCCAGATGAACGCGTTCATCAATCGCTTGCATGCGCTTGATTACGGCATCGTCTGCCCGATTCAAATCCATCCTCTGTCTCCTGCTGACCAGCGGTCAGTGTAGCTTAGCGGGTATAGCCTGTCAACCGCCGCAATAATCAACACGAACGGAGTAAAATTCCGGGGTTTCAGCCCACCTACTCCTCGTTATGAAGCGCCGACTTGCCCTGCTCACCCTGCTGTTTTCCGCATGCACTTCCGCGGGGAATCCAAACAGCACACCTGTAGCGGATGCGCCAACTCTCGAAGCAATCGCTCCCACGTCCGACGAGGAACTGGCCAGTGAAATGCCTACAGATGAACCAGTTACTCTTGAATCTGGCACGGTTCGCATCGCGGAAAGCGATGGCATGGAAATGATCTACATCGAGGCCGGTGAGTTCACTATGGGGTCAGAGGATGACGACGCCAAACAAACCCCCACTGGGGTTGGTGGAGTTGCGTGGCCGGAAGGGCCGGAACATTTAGTGTGGGTGAACAGTTTTTGGATCGACAAGTACGAGGTAACTAACGCCCAATATGCCCTCTGCGTCAACAAAGGCGCTTGCGACCCGCCAAGAATGTTGGATGGCGCGCAGGCCTTACTGGCAGTGGAGCCGTTTATTGGGCGCGATTACTACACTAATCCTGAATATGCAGATTACCCGGTGGTCTACGTAGATTTTTACGCGGCTCGCGATTACTGCGCGTGGGCGGGCCGGCGCATGCCCACCGAGGCTGAGTGGGAGAAGGCTGCGCGGGGGACAGACGGGCGTCGATATGCCTGGGGCGATGACCCGGTTGCGAATGAAAAGGCCAATTTTTGCGATGGCAACTGTCCCAAGGAAGTTGCCAATCCCTCGTACGACGACGGTTACATGGTAACTGCGCCAGTGGGCAGCTATCCAGCTGGCGCCAGCCCTTTCGGCGCCCTGGATATGGCGGGCAACGTTTGGGAATGGGTGGACACCATTCCGATGTTTTACCCCTATGATCCCAACGACGGGCGCGAGGAACCAGATACCCGCATCGGAAGCTGTTACCCGCCGGCCCCTTGTGCTGAAGGGGAAACTCCTTTTGGGGATGGCCCCGAAAGAGTGATACGGGGTGGAACCTGGCAGAACGGCCCTTGGTGGCTAAGGGCCACGGTTCGGTATAAGCTGGTTCCCGGCTACGCGCACTGGAGCACCGGTTTCAGATGCGCGGCAGATGCGGAGTAGAATTAACACTGAATAGAAAATAAGTTTCGACCGTATAATAAAAGAAATGGCTATGAAAACAGCTTTAGCTGATGCATTGAAGAAGAACCGCCAGAAGATATTTCAAATTGCGAAAAGGCATGGAGTATATAACATTCGGGTGTTTGGCTCAGCGGTAACGGGGGATGCAAAGCCAGAGAGCGATATCGATTTGCTGGTCGATTTGGCGGAGGGGCAAAGTTTGTTTGATCTGGGCGCCTTTTTAGTTGAAGTGGAACAGATCTTGGGAGTTCCGGTGGATGTGGTTACGGAAAAGGGACTCCACTGGTATATTCGTGATCGAGTCCTGGAAGAAGCAAAAGAAATTTAGTGAAGGACGAAAAGTTATATCTGATCCATATCCAGGAATGCCTGGAGCGGCTCGAAAAGTACCTGGCCAGCGTTGATCAAGCCAAATTTTTAGACGACTCGATGCTGCAAGATGCTGTTATCCGCAACCTTCAAGTAATGGCAGAATCCTCAAAACAGTTATCCGCAGAAACAAAATCCAAATATCAAAGTATCGATTGAAACAAGTTAATCGGTTTCAGAAACATAGTCGTACATGATTACTTGGGCATCGAGCTTGACCGAGTTTGGCAGATCATCGAAAAGGATTTGCCGGAATTGCAAACCGCGATCAAGCAGATTCTAAAAGACTCTTAACCTTATAAGCTTAGATTTTCCCCGCCAGAGCCTTCAATCCTGCTTCATCAAGCGTCTTGACCCCCAACTCCTTGGCCTTATCCAACTTCGACCCGGCATCCTCTCCGACCACTAAGTAGGACGTTTTCGAGCTTACAGAACCTATCACCTTGCCGCCATAGTTCTCGATAAACTCTTGCGCTTGTTTGCGGCTGAAGGCGGGCAGAGTTCCCGTGACAACAAACGTAAGTCCCTTGAACGGCTGAGGGCCTTTTGGTTTTGCCGGTTCCGATTTTGGCCACACGCCGGCCTTTCTTAGTTTCTTGAGCATCTCACGATTCTTAGGATTGGAAAACCAGTCAGCAATCGTTTCCGCAATACTGGGCCCAATGCCTTCTATCTCATCGATGT
>JBOGUK010000001.1:0-2741 GCA_050695915.1 Anaerolineales bacterium | reverse complement strand
GCTCCGTACAAATCCCCATCGGTTGAAAAACCGAGCTTCTACTTAGCCTCTTTCCCGTTCTCCTGCGAAATGCCCGCCTTCATCAGGTCGGCTGCAGAAATGCGCGCCACGGTGGCCACGCTGTCGCCGCTGGCCAGGTTCATCACCCGCACGCCGCGCGTGGCGCGCCCGGCCTGCTTGATGTCCCTAACCTTGGTTCGCAGCACGACCCCGCCGGAAGAAATGATCGTCACCTCATCTTCTTTCTGCACCACACGTGCAGCCGCGATGTGACCGATTTCTTTGAATGCTTTCACGTCCACAGTGAGGATGCCGCCCGTACCACGGCCTTTAGCGGGATACTGCTTGAGGGGTGTGCGCTTTCCATAACCACCGGTGGTAACCACCAACAAATCGCCGCCAGTTTCCACCACTTCCATGCTCGCCACGCGATCCTTCCCTTTCGTCCGGATCGCCTTGACCCCGGAGGCCTGGCGGCCCATCGGGCGCACCTTCTTAACGCCGAAACGCAGGGCCTGGCCTTGCTCGGTGACAAGGATGACATCATTCCTGCCGCCGGTTAAGCGCGCCCAACTGAGTTCATCGCCCTTCTCCAAACTGATTGCGATCAATCCAGACGGGCGAACCGCTTCCAGCTCACTCAGCGCCAAACGCTTGATCTTCCCGCGGCGCGTGGCCATGACACAAAATTCAGCCGACTTGAAATTCGGGACAGACACGGCAGCGGTAATAGTCTCTTCGGAGCTGACGTTGAGAATGTTGATGATCGGCGTGCCGCGCGCGGTGCGATCTGCATCGGGAATCCGGTAGGCTTTTTCTGAGTACACCTTTCCGCGATTAGAAAAGAACAGCACGGTATCCAAGGTGCGCGCTGGTACGAGCAGAAGGACTTCGTCCTCATCCTTCGTGGCATGCCCGCGTACCCCGTGGCCGCCGCGCGTCTGTGCGCGGAAAGCCTTGGCGGCGACGCGCTTGACGTAGCCTTGCTCCGTAATGCTGATGAGCACCGATTCGTCGGCGATCAGGCTTTCTTCTGTAAGGTCAGATTTGCCCTTGCCTTCCGCGTCGATGGTCGTTTTGCGGGCGTTGCCGTAGGTTTTGTCGAGCGCGGCCAGATCGTTTTTGATCAGCGCGAGGATTTTCTTCGGGTGAGCTAATAGGTCTTCAAGATACTCGATGCGCGCTTTGATTTCCTTATGCTCGTCTTCGATCTTCTTTCGTTCCAAAGCTGCCAGGCGCCTCAGCTGCATATCCAAAATGGCTTGAGCCTGTCTTTCGGAAAGCTTGAAGCCCGTCATCAGGCGTTCCTTCGCAACCTCCGCGTCAGACGATCGGCGGATCGTCTTGATGACCTCGTCCAGGTTCGCGAGCGCCTTCAGCAATCCCTTGAGAATGTGATCACGCGCTTTGGCTTTTTCGAGCTCGAATTGTGACCGCCGGGTGATGACTTCCTGGCGATGTTCAATGAAAAGCTGCAGGGCGCGCTTGAGGGAAAGTAAGCGCGGCTCTCCATCCACGAGGGCGAGTAGCTGCGCTGAGAAACTGCTTTGCAGCGGTGTGTATTTGTACAAACGGTTTAGAACGAGCCTCGGCTCTGCCCCCGCTTTGAGCTCTATCACGATGCTCAAGCCTTCGCGGTCGGATTCGTCGCGCAGGTCGGCAATCCCTTCCAGGCGCCCTTGTCGCACCAACTCGGCAATGCGCTCGATTAAATTCGTTAGGTTCAGCTGGTAGGGGATCTCGCTGATCACAATCTGCGTGCGCCCGCGCCGCCCTTCCTCAATGCGTGACTTGGCGCGCACAATGATCTGGCCTTTGCCTTTGCTATATAGATCGCGGATGCCGTCTAATCCGGCAATGATGCCGCCGGTCGGGAAATCAGGACCCTTTACGAATTTGAGCAGGTCCTCGGCCGTGATGTCATCCATCTTGCTGTGGTGGTCGATCAAGTGGCTCACCGCACCGACCATTTCGGTCAGGTTATGCGGCGGGATATTGGTCGCCATACCCACTGCAATGCCGGAAGATCCGTTTAACAAAAGGTTGGGCAACCGGCTGGGGAGTACGACGGGCTCCTTCAAAGAGCTGTCGAAATTATCGACAAAATCGACGGTGTCCTTATCGATATCGGCCAGCAACTCCTCCGCCATCGAGTGCAGGCGAGCCTCGGTATAGCGCATCGCTGCCGGCGGGTCTCCGCCGATTGAGCCGAAGTTGCCCTGCCCATCCACCAACGGATAGCGCATCGAGAAATCCTGAGCCATACGCGCCATGGCGTCGTAAACGGCATCATCACTGTGCGGATGGTATTTACCCAATACTTCACCCACGATGCGAGCCGATTTCTTAAAAGAACTGTTGGAACGGATGCCCAGGTCCAGCATGGCGTAGAGGATGCGGCGGTGCACTGGTTTGAGCCCATCGCGGGCATCGGGCAATGCCCGTGCCACGATTACGCTCATAGCGTAATCGAGGTACGCCGTGCGCATCTGTTCGCCAATATCTACAGGCTGGATGGAAGTCCCGTTGGTCATGAAGCGCCTTTCAACTTAGGGTCAGGAGGAAATCTGTCAGAGATTTGTAATACATGTGCAATTATAACCTTTTCGTAAGGTTGAGCTTACAAGCTGGCAAAGGCGAATTTTCGGAAGGTAGAATTCATAGGAATTTTGTACTGCTTGTGGAAACATTTCACTCTTGTATACTTTCTAAAAAGTTAGCCTGGGACGCCACGTTTTTCT